>CAZBMI010000066.1:0-6755 GCA_964492885.1 uncultured Planctomycetia bacterium
GGCGAGTGGGATCGAACCCACGACATCCTCATTACAAGTGAGGCGCTCTACCAGCTGAGCTACGCCGGCAAATTTTAAAAGAACTCCTTTAAAATAACCTTTTAAGCTATTTGTAAACCTTCTTAAATGCCTGCGGAAGATATTCTAATAAGTCTGTTGCCTTAAGTGATATCTCGCCCTTGTTCTTTGCGGCAATATCCCCTGAAAGCCCGTGTATATATACACCGAGCCTTGCCGCTTTAAAAGGGTCCATCCCGCAAGCCAAGAAAGCTCCTATTATACCTGTCAATACATCGCCGCAGCCGCCTGAAGCCATACCCGGATTGCCTGTTTTGTTTAAATAGAACTTCCTGCCGGGTGATGCTACAACCGTCCTGTGCCCTTTAAGCACAGTTGTTACATTATATTCGCTTGCAAACTTTTTTGCAACATTTTTTTTATTGCTATTTATAAAAGATGGCTTTAAGGCCGTAAGCCTTGCCATCTCACCCGGGTGGGGCGTAATAATCGTTTTGCGTGGTTGGTGGTACGCCTGCCTGCCGGACAGGCAGGTTGTGCGTAAAATTTTTGAATTGCCTTTTATGGCATTTAAGCCATCGGCATCAATTACCATAGGCATATCTAAATTTTTTACCAACGAACGTATTAAGCTCTGTGTCTGCTTATTCTGAGAAAGACCCGGCCCTATTATCAGGCAATCACACTTCTTTGAAAAAGACCTTATCTTATTATAAGCTGCCTTTGACAGGGAATTCTCTTTTGTTTCGGGCAAAGCAAGCGTCATTACCTCTGTAAGCTTACGCTCCATGATAGAGTTTAAGCTCTTTGGTATAGCAAGCGTTACAAGCCCTGCCCCTGAAAGAAGCCCTGCCTGGCAACATAGATATGCGGCTCCCGTCATGCCTGAAGAACCCGCTACAACAAAGAGATGGCCGTAATCGCCTTTGTGGCTGTCCTGTTTACGCTTTTTAATTTTAAATACGTATTTTGACATAATCTCATGCCCTGCCGTTAACCAGTATAACGCTTGCCACAGCATATGTACGCGTATGAGACATGCTTATAATTATATCCTTAACCCCCATGCTCCTGCTTATATGCTTTACCTCACCGCCTAAACGCACGTTGGGTTTTCCGGATTCTTCGTTCCAGACCTCAATATCCTTCCACTCCATCCTGCTTGTAAGGCCGCTTCCAAGAGCTTTTAATACAGCTTCTTTTGCCGCGAACCTTGCCGCAAGGTGCTGATATGATAAGGTCTTTTCATTGGAATATTCAAGCTCCTTGTCAGTGAATATCTTTGATAAAAAGTCTTTTTTCCATTTCCTGGCAGCGTTTTTTATCCTTGATATCTCGACTATGTCAATCCCTGTGCCAATGATCATATTACACGCATGAGGCTAGCTGCTTCATCTCTTTAACAGCATTGCTTATTCCTATAAAAACCGATGCCGCTATTATAGAAAAACCTATATTAAGCTCGATTATACCCGGAATCTTAGCTATAGGAGCTGTATTCTCATAGTCAAGCCCGTGGCCCGCGTTTACGCCCAGGCCTTTGCTGCTGGCGTAAAAAACCGCATGCCTTATCTTTTTAAGCTCTCTTATCCGGGCATTCTTATTTCTCGCGTTGGCATAACTGCCTGTATGCAGCTCTATATAATCAGCATCTATATCTTTAGATGCATTAATCTGCTTCTCTTCAGGGTCTATGAAGAGGTTTATTGATATGCCTTTGCTCTTCATTTTTTTTATCGCGGAGGCTATCTTCTTTTTATACTTTACCACATCGAGCCCGCCTTCTGTTGTAAGCTCCTGCCGCTTCTCAGGAACAAGTGTTGCCTGGTCAGGCCTTACTTTAAGGGCAATGTCAACTATCTCTTTGGCGGCTGACATCTCCAGGTTAAACCTTGTTGTTATTGACTTTTTAAGCATCTTAACATCTTTATCATTAATATGCCTTCTGTCACAGCGCAAGTGGCATACAATACTGTCTGCTCCTGATACCTCACAAAGCTTGGCTGCTTTTACGGGGTCGGGAAACCTCTCCATGCGCGCCTGCCTTAAAGTAGCTATATGGTCTATGTTTACTCCTAACTTGGGCACCCTAATTCCTCCTTAGCTGTGCTTGCTATATCTTCGGCAACCTCTTTTATCTCAAGGGTGTTCTGGCCTTCTACCATTATCCTGAGTTTGTTTTCAGTGCCTGAATAACGTATATAAAGTCTTCCTTTTGAGCCTAATTTTTTCTCGCTCTTTTCTATAACCTTCTTTGTCTTTGTCAACTGCTCAACAGGCCTCTTATCCGCTACATCCACGTTAAGCAATATCTGGGGAAATTTATACATAGCCCTGCCTAACTGGCTTAATCTCTTGCCGGTCTCTGACATAATCTTCAGTATAAAGAGCGCGGTCAAGAGGCCGTCTCCTGTAGTGGTATGATGCAAAAGTATGATATGGCCTGATTGCTCTCCTCCGAGGTTAAGCTTGCCTTTAAGCATCTTGTCAAGGACATGCTTGTCTCCTACTTCTGTCTTTATGAGCCTTCCTCCCCACTGGCTTACCGCCATCTCAAGGCCTAAATTACTCATTTGTGTCGTGACAATGGAGTTCTTGGTTAAAAGATTCTTTTCCGAAAGATACCTGGATATTATTGCAAGTATAAAATCACCGTCAAGTACCTGGCCTTTTTCATCGCAAAGTATGACCCTGTCTCCGTCACCGTCAAAGGCAAAACCGCAGTCTAATCCCTCTTCGATAACATAATCTGATATAACATCAGGATGCAAAGAGCCGCACTGCTGGTTTATATTCTCTCCGTCAGGCGTATTATTTATACAGCTTATATCCAATCCTAAGTCCCCGGCAGCCTTTGGAACAAGGTAAGATATGGCCCCGAAGGCGCAATCAGCGCCTATTTTGTATTTTGCTAAATCAGCGCCGCTTATAATACTACGCAGTAATTCTATATAAACAGAGGCGGGCGCTTTCTCTTCTTTTATATTGCCTTCCGGTTCCGAAACGTTAACAGTGTCTTTTTCGGAATAGGCTCCTGTATTTGATGATATAAGATGCTCTATCTCAAGCTCCTCCTCAAGAGAAAGCTTATACCCCTTATGCGTAAAGAACTTCAATCCATTATCATCGATATCATTATGAGAAGCGGATATCACTATTGCCATGTCATGATTAAGCTTCCTGGCTACAAAAGCCGCGCAGGGGGTTGTCATAACACCGAGTTTTACAATATCAACGCCGCGCGAGCTAATACCTTTTATAAGCTGGTTTTCGAACATCTCTCCTGATGTCCTTGTATCCTTTGCGATTGATATAATCTGCTTCTTGCGCTTATGGGGATTTCTCTTTTTAACATACTCGGCGCATGCTCTTCCTACACTGCATATCGCCTCTTCTGTTAATGGGTAAACCCCTACTTTTCCTCTTATACCGTCTGTACCAAAGAGTCTGTTCATGCCTTGGAAAATCTCCTTTTATCTGCGTTTTATCTTTTTTATCGGGATAGAGACCCTGACCGTACCTTCATAACCTATCTTGCAGTTTTTAATTTTTGAAATATTTACACTCTGCCTTACGGTGCCGGTCTTTCCCTGTACTGAAACAGGGGCTGTGGGTATATAAGAGAGGTTTTCGATAACCTCGGGAGGGCCTGCTAATACTGAATGCGAAGGCCTTATTGATATCTTATCAAGCATAATCCTGTATCCCGGACCAGGCTCGCCTTCTATGTTTGCGTATATGGGCAATGACTTGACTATAAACTTTTCTCCTGATACTTTTATCAGTGAGGCAGTCTCAGTATCTCTATCTTCACTTAAACTCTCCTTGTAAAGCTGGGCTCCTATATAGCTCCATGTAAAGAGAGCTAAGGCAAGCGCTATTATCTTTATCAGAAAATTATGTAAAAAAAGATTATCCTTAAGCTTCACTTCTGAGCCTTGCCTTTCTTTATACTAAGAACCGGGGCGGTTCTTTCTTTTGAATATCTTAATAAAGCCTTTTTTCTTACCACGGCTGGGCCTGCAGAGATTATTAAGTACTCTTTCTAAGCCTTCCTTGTCAAGGTCTCTTGTAAGCCTCCCGTTTATAGCTATGGATACCGCTCCTGTCTCTTCTGATATGACCACGACAACAGCGTCTGTCTGTTCAGTAAGCCCTATAGCAGCACGATGACGCGTTCCAAGACTGCGGCTTATTCGCAGGTTATCTGACAAAGGGAGGAGGCATCCTGCTGAAATTACACGTTCTCCGCGTATGATAACAGCTCCGTCATGAAGCGGCGTATTAGGCATAAAGATAGTAGTAAGCAGTTCCTGGCTTACCTTGCTGTCAAGGCCAATACCCGTGTCTGTATATGTCTTTAAGGAGCTTGCCCTTTCTATGGCGAGTATCGCGCCTATCTTCTTCTTTGAGAGTAAAAACGCGGAGCTTACCATTTCATCTATAGTATGCTCTTCTATGACAAAGGCGTTTAATAGTCCCTGCTCCCCTATACGCGCTAAGCCCTGCCTGAGTTCAGGGTGGAATATTATCAAAAACGCAAGCACCAGTAACGCAAAGAACTTTTCTATAATCCAGTTAAGAGTATACAGCCCCAGGCGCTGAGAAAGGAATGTAGTTGTTATAACTATGATTATAAGAAGTATGATAAGCCCTTTTAATACCTGAAATGCCCTGGTCTCTTTTACAAAGACCAATATCATGTAAAAGGCATACCAGAGTATAACTATCTCGAGCAATGGCTTCCATACGCTTGCTACATAATCTATCATATTCTATCCTTTTAATATTCTCTTATAGCTTCTGCTGTGCGCGCCGCTGCTACAGACTCTCTTATGTCGTGGACTCTGATTATGTCGGCTCCGTTATAAATTGCTATCGCGTTTGCGGCGAGAGTAGGCATTAACCTCTCTTTTGCTTCCAGGCCTGTCAGCTCTCCTATAAACGACTTTCTTGAAAGTCCTATAAGCACCGGATATCCCGCCTTTTTAAAATAATCAATACCTCTTATTATTTCAATGTTATGCTTTAGCTTCTTACCAAAACCTATGCCGGGATCTATTATAATGGACTCTTTTCTTACTCCGGCGGCTCCGGCGATATCCGTGCCTTTTTTAATGTACCGGCTTATCTCTCTCAGCAGGTTCTTATATGAGGGGTTCTTCTGCATTGTGCGGGGTTTGCCTTTTATGTGCATAATAACAATTCCCGCTGAATATTTAGCGCAAAGAGAGGCAATCCTCGTGTCATTACGCAGGCCGGATATGTCATTGATTATAGAGGCCCCGTGTTTTAATGCCTCCAGGGCAACTTCGTATTTCGTAGTGTCAACCGATACCGGAACCTTAAGCTTCGGTTTGAGCTTCTTTAGGACAGGAATTACCCTGCCTAGCTCTTCTCTTACAGATACGCCTTTTGCTCCCGGCCGCGTGGACTCTCCGCCAATGTCAATAATATCCGCGCCTTCTCTTCCCATAAGAAGGGCTTTATCGCAAGCCGCGTCTCGGTTTAAAAATTCACCTCCGTCTGAAAAAGAGTCAGGTGTTACGTTTAAAACACCCATTACAAGAGTCTTTTTAGAAAGATCTAATCTATACCTTCGGGCTGTCAGAACCCTTTTTAACATCTTTTATATCTTCGCGAGGCTTAGCCTTGGCTTTATCAACATCCCGGCCTTTGGCTATCTGCTCTTTTTCCCTGGATTTCTTATCAGAAACCTGAACCTCTTTCTTTGGCTCAGGGATACCTGCTATTTCGCGCGCCTCTTTTACCGTCAAGACCTCTTTTTCAAGTAAAAGGTCAGCGAGCTTCACAAGCTTATCTTTATTCTTTTTCAGCAGGTCCCTTGTATGCTCATAAGCGCTGTCAACTATAAAGCGGACTTCTTTATCAATAAGCTCGGCTGTTTCATCACTGTAATTTCTCTCTTCGGTAATATCCCTGCCTAAAAATACCTGGTGGTGCTTTTTTCCAAAGGTAAGATGCCCCAGCTTATCGCTCATTCCGAACTCGCAAACCATTCTCCTTGCTGTTTCGGTAGCGACCTGAAGGTCGTTATGAGCGCCTGTGGTTACCTCATTGAATATAATCTCTTCGCTGGCCCTTCCGCCTAAGAGGACGATAAGCCTGTTTATAAGCTCTGTCTTTGAGACGATATACCGGTCCTCGGAAGGCAGTTCCATTGTATAACCCAAGGCAGCTGTTCCGCGCGGTATTATAGACACCTTGTGAAGCTCCTCAGTACTTGGCATAAGAAGCCTGGTAAGGGCATGGCCTGATTCATGATAAGCTACTATGCGTTTCTCCTTCTTGCTTATAATGCGGCTCTTTCTCTGCGGGCCTGCCATGACCCTTTCTATGGATTCCTGAAGCTCATTTAAAGTAACAGTCTCTTTTCCCCTTCTTGCCGCCAAAAGCGCTGCCTCGTTTATAAGATTGGCCAGGTCCGCTCCTGAAAAACCGGGTGTCTGCTTTGCTATTGATGATAAGTCAGCGTCCTTGTCCATCTTGACATCTTTTGAATGGACTTTTAATATCTCTTCCCTTCCGTTTATATCAGGCCTGTCTATTACAATCTGCCTGTCAAATCTTCCCGGCCTTAAAAGGGCAGGGTCTAATACATCAGGCCTGTTTGTCGCCGCGATAAGTATTACGCCTATCTTTGTGGAGAATCCGTCCATCTCAACCAAGGGCGCGTTTAGAGTCTGCTCCCTTTCGTCATGCCCGCCTCCTATGCC
>CAZBMI010000067.1:0-6695 GCA_964492885.1 uncultured Planctomycetia bacterium
AAGGCCGTTAGAGCACGCGCTTGCAAAGGCAACAGACGCGGTGCTTTACCAGCGCGGTTATGATTACATGACTACCTTAAAGAACGTCGCCAAAGGCATGACGCTTGTTACAGATACCGGTAAACTGCTTAAGGTCATGGTACGTTTTATATCAAAAGAGGTAAGGATTACAGGGTGCTCTGTATATATATTCAACAAGACAGCCAACAGTTATCTCTGCGAGGTATCACAGGGTTTTAAAAACCAGGATATAGCTGACAGGATTGATACGGATTCACCCCTTATAAAGTGGCTTGTTGAGAAGAGAGAGCCATTGAGCATGGAAAATATTTTAAGCTGGATACAGGGAGAGAGGCTCTTTCCGCAGAAGCTTGTCCTTAAAAGGACACTTGAGCAGATAAGGATAACAATGAAAAAGACAGGCGCGTCATTGTGCGTGCCGAGTTTTTTACGCGGCGAGATGATAGGGTTTCTGGTGCTGGGAGAGAAGCTTTCAGGCGAGCGCTATAGCGCTGATGACTTATCGCTTCTCTCTACGCTATCGAGTAACGCGGCTATAGCATTCGAAAACGCGCGCATGTACGAGGAGCTTAAAGACAGGATAAACAAGCTCGACAGATTATACAAGGAAGAGCATACCTTGTTTATAGACGCTGCCTCTGCTTTTAGTGTTGCCATAGAATCTAAGGAAGGTTATTCTCACAGGAGCGCCTCAAAACTTAGCAATTACGCCACAGCAACCACAAAAGAGCTTGAGAAACTCCTGCCTTATGTTAATTTTACAAAGAACTTTTACGAGAACTTAGCTATAGCGTCGCTTCTCCATGACGTGGGAAAGATAGGCGTTCCCGATAAGATACTTACCAAGAAGGGGAAGCTCACCAAAAAGGAAGAGGAGACTTTAAAGGAGCACACGGTCATAGGAGAGAAGATATTAAGCCCTATCAAGGAGATTGAGAACACCTTTGATATTATAAGGCACCACCATGAAAACTTTGACGGCACAGGATACCCTGACGGGCTAAAGGGAAACGAGATACCAATGGCATCGCGCATAATAGCTGTATGTAATGCCTATGATACAATGGTATCAGAAAGGCCTTACAGAAAAGCTATTAAGAAAAAAGACGCCTTAAAAGAGCTGGAGAAGAACAAATCCACCCAGTTTGACCCTGTTGTTGTTGACGCCTTTTTAAAGGCATCAAAGGATTTCGATACCTAAAACACTTAAGCTGTAAATGCCATACCTTATATTTATCATAGCTTTCATAATCAGAATCGTTTACGTTATACAGATAAGGTCAACTGTATTTTACAGTAACTTTATGCTTGATGAGGCCTTTTACAATAACTGGGCCTTGTCTATCGCGAAAGGAGACTGGTTAGGAACAGGCCTTTTCAACGGTCTGCCCTTATACCCGTATGCGTTAGGTATAATATACAAGGTATTCGGGCATAATCTTTTTATAGCGCGTTTTACAGGGGCGCTTTTAGGCCCTGCCTCCTGTGTCTTGCTGTATCTTCTGGCAAGAGAAGTTTTTAACAGGCGGGCAGGGATTATAGCGGGTTTTATAGCAGCGCTGTATGGCCCGCTTATATTATACAGCGGTGTCTTTGTCCCTACTGCGCTGGAAGTCTTCTTATACTTATCAGCCTTGTTGTTATTTTTTAAAGCGCTGAATAATAAAAGAGGAAAAGGCTTTTTTCTTTTCGGGCTTATCGCGGGTTTGGCGTCATTGACGAGGGCAAGCATGCTCTTATGCGCGCCTGTCCTATTTTTATGGGTTGTGATTGTTTCAAAGGAGAGGAAAAAGGCTCTTATCAATTCTGTTATAGGCATAGCAGGGATATTGCTGATCATCATGCCTGTTGTCTTAAGAAATTACATTGTTACAAAAGAGCTCGTATTCTCAACATCGCACGCGGGCATAAATTTTTATATCGGTAATAATAAATATGCTGACGGCAGGTTTAAGGCCCCGGCCCGGGCGCGCTCGAATATAGAAGGATTAAAGACTGACGCAAAGAGCATTGCCGAGAAAGAGCTTAACAAGGACTTAACGGATTCACAGGTTTCCGCGTATTATACATCTAAGGCCGCGGGTTTTATAAGAGATAACCCTTCTGATTTTTTAAGGCTTTTATGGCGCAAGCTACTGCTTTTTATTAATAAGCAGGAGTTGTATGACGCGGTAAGTTATCCGGTATATAAACAGAGTATTCCTGTGCTGCGGTTTCCGTTTATTACTTTTATGCTGACAGCGCCTTTGGGATTAGCAGGCATGGTTATTGCCCTAAGGCAGTGGAAGAAGCTCATGCCGTTGTATCTGTTTACAGCGGTCTATACCTTTTCAATAATACTTTTTTTCGTCAATTCGCGGTATCGAATGCTGTTTGCCGTTATCATGATACTGTTTGCGGGGTTTTTCCTGTCATGGCTTTTTGAGGCGATAAACACGAAGAAACTTTTAAAGGCGGTTCTCGGTATTGTTTTATGCGTGCTGGTTTTTCTGCCTGTAAATATTTCTACGGGCATATGCGAAACAGCGACAGGTTATAATAATCTTGGAAATCTCTATGTAAAAACAGGTGAATATGATAAAGCTATTGCCGCCTTTGAAAAGGCCATGGAGGTTAACCCCTCTGATGTAAAGTCATACAATGACGCGGGATATGCCTGCGTAATGAAGGGCGATTTTAAGAAAGCTAAGAAGTATCTGCTGGTAGCTTTATCCATGGACCCGGATTATGCCTTTTCGCGTATAAACATGGGCCTCTTGCATGAAGCTGAAGGCGGCATGAGAGCCGCGGAAGGAGAATATAAGGAAGCTGTCAGGTTGAACCCTAATATAGCGCAGGCTCATAATAATCTGGCAGGATTATACGAAAAAAGCGGAAGGCGCCCGCTTGCTATAAAAGAGTACCAAAAGGCCATAGCGCTTGACCCTGATAACCCGAAAACCCATTACAACATAGCTGTGGTATATGCCAGGTCAGGCAATTTAAAAAAAGCAGAGGCTGAATTCAGAGAGGCCCTAAGGCTTGACTCTGACTTTACGGCAGCCCGCAAAGCGCTCGATTATTTTCAGTGAGTCTATGCCCCCTGGAAATTTTTCCTAAAACCGGACATTTTAATTTTGGCTTGACAAATTTTTCCTAATACCTTGACTTTTATATATTTGTGTGGTATATTTTACTGAACTTTTAATCTCCATAACATGGAAATATTAACAAATATAAACTGGCTTGATATAGTAGTAATAGTTTTAGTAGTAAGGGGGATATACATGGGCGTCAGACGCGGCCTTACTGCTGAGCTATTTAATTTTTTTGGTATGGTAATAAGCCTTATACTTGCCGTGCAGTGGTATGGCAAGGTGGCTGACGTGCTTATAATCAATTTCGGTCTGCCTATATGGCTGTCAAGATTTCTCTGTTTTGTTATCATAATACAGCTTGTTCGTGTTATCTTTAAATATGGCCTCACGTTTCTGTTAAAGGTGCTCAACATCCAGTTTATACCCCAGCTTGAGAAGATAGGCGGCGGAGTCATAGGCTTCGGAAGAGGGGTTATTATTGCCGCGACGCTTATTCTCGCGTTGAATTTTATCCCAAACGATTATTTAAAAGATTCCATACAGGTAAAGTCGTTTACGGGCGGCTTCCTGATAGAAACTGCGGAAAGAACGTATACATCTTTTGTCTTCTGGCTTCCGCAAGAAGAACGGGAATCTGCTGTTTTCGGCACACCGGCAAAAAAGGCCATAAAATCTTAAGGCTTAAAAGGAATATAAACACCCCGCGCGCCCGCCTATTACACAAGGCTGGCTTTTTTAACAAAAAAACAATATATACAACACAAGGAGAAGAGAATTGAAGCTCAAAGCGATTTACGAATCAATTGTAGAGCAGGGCATAAAAAATGACCCCCGGGGCAAAAAGGCTGTAACAAAACTCCTGGAGAAAGCAGAAAAAGATTACAAGGCCATGCCGCGGAAAGAGAAGGAGTTATTTGACAAAGAGAGGCTCGGCAACCCATACAGCGATACCAGGATATTAAACGGTAAGCCTTCAACTGAAGTAAAGACGATACTCGCGGGCATAGATATGGAGACCCCTGAGGTGCTTCTCGCGGATAACTTAAAGAAAAAGGGTAAAAAGATAGACCTGATACTCGCGCATCATCCCGAAGGATTTGCCTTAAGCGGATTATACGGTGTTATGGATATACAAATCGATCTCTTAGAGAGCGCAGGTGTCTCAAGAAAAAAGGCAAAAAAACTGGTTGATGAAAAGATAACGGAGATAAAGAGAAAACTCCACTCGGGAAACGTAATGAGGCCTGTTGACGCGGCAGGGCTTTTAGGGATTCCGCTTATGTGCGCGCACACAGTAGCTGATAACTGCGTCCAGGATTATCTTAGAAAAATGGTTGATAAGAATAAACCAAAGAAAGTTCAGGACCTTATTGACCTGCTTTTAAAAGAGCCTGAATACAGGTATTCCGAATCAATAGGAGCGGGCCCGCGGCTGATACTCGGTAAGCCTTCAAACAAGTGCGGCAAAGTGATAGTTGAGATGACAGGCGGCACAGGAGGCCCGAAGAAGATATTTCCCGAGCTTGTAAAAGCAGGCGTAAAGACAATCATGTCCATGCATATGAGCGAGGAGAATTTTAAAAAGGCAAAGAAGCATTCGCTTAATGTCCTTATAGCAGGACATATATGCAGTGACAGTCTTGGCGTTAACTTAATTTTGGATGCTATAGACCCGAAGAAAAAGCTTAAGATTATGCCTTGTTCGGGGTTTATCAGGGTTGACAGACGATAAAGGAAAGAATATTTGGCAAGAGAGCTGGAGAGTGTTATAGAGGAGGTCCAGTCGAAGCTGGATATAACTGAGGTTATAGGCAGTTATATAACTCTTAAGAGAGCAGGTAGAAACTTTAAGGCCTGCTGTCCTTTTCATCATGAAAAGACGCCGTCTTTTGTAGTAAGCCCGGCAAAACAGATATACCACTGTTTCGGATGCGGGGAAGGCGGGGATATGATATCTTTTGTGATGAAGCATGAGAATATGGATTTTATGGATGCCTTGCGCCTGCTTGCCGAAAAGGCTAATGTAAGACTGCCCGAGTTTAAGGCCTCCGCAGGAGGAAGGAACCGTTCTTTTACAACAGCGCTTTACAGGATAAACGAATTCGCGGCAGGTTATTATAATGCCCTGCTTTTGCGTTCGCCAAAGGCGAACAACGCGAGAAAATATCTTGCCAGACGCGAGCTTAACGCGGATTCCGTTGAGAAGTTCAAGCTGGGATTTGCTTCTGATGAATGGGAAGGCTTTTTAAAATTCGCCAGGTCAAAAGGCATATCAACAGCAACTCTTGAGAAGGCAGGCCTTATAATACCCGGGAGGGAAAAGGGTTTTTACGACAGGTTCAGGAACAGGGTGATATTTCCCATATTTGACCTGCGCTCTAAAGTAGCTGCTTTTGGCGGCAGGGTAATTGATGATTCCATGCCTAAATACATGAACTCTCCCGAGACAGATATTTATGTAAAAGGAAGGCATTTGTATGGTTTAAACTTTGCCGTAAACGAGATAAAGGCAAAGGACTACGTTATAATCGTAGAAGGCTATCTTGACCTTATCATACCGCATCAGAAGGGCATCAAGAATATAGCTGCTACACTCGGGACAGCCCTTACCACAGAGCAGATAAGGCTCATAAGGCGCTTTACAAGCAATGTTGTCATGCTCTACGACCCTGACGAGGCAGGCGAGGCAGCTTCTTTGCGGGGATTGGACCTTCTCATATCAGAGGGATTGTTTGTTAAGATAGCAAGTCTGCCTAAGGGGGATGACCCGGATAATTTTGTGCGAAAACACGGCAAAGAAAAATTCCTGAAACTTGTGGAAGGAGCCGACAACCTCTTTGACTACAAGCTGAAGCTTTTACTTAGAAAGTTCAATCCCGTGGAGTCAGAAGGCAAGACAAAGATATCGCTTGAGATGCTGCCTACGATAAAGAGAGTGGAAAACAGCGTATTACGAGCTGATTACATAGCAAGACTTTCAAAAGCGCTCTTTGTAACAGAGGACGCGCTAAAAGATGAACTGTCCAAGGCAAAGATAGATTATTCACACGCCCCACAAGCAGGTAATATAAAACGGGATTTTCGCATACAGCCTGCCGAAAAGATTATAGCAGGCCTTGCTATAGAACATCAGGAAATAGCAGACAGGGTAAAAAGCGAATTAAGAGTTGATGATTTTTCGAGTCCCGAGATACGCAGCATAATGGCCGTTGTCTACCGCCTGCTCGATGATAATAAAACTCCTGACGCGGCAAAAATAATACACGCTATAAATGACGAGAACTTAAGCAATGTAGTATGCGAAGCGCTTTCAGAAACTGAGAATTTTAAAGACATAAAAAAGGTTTTAAAAGACTGCCTTCTGCGCGTAAGACAGAGCAACGCACTGCGTAAAAGGCAAAGGCTTACAGGCCTTATCAAGGAGGCTGAAGAGCAGGGTGACGACGCCAGGCTCATGAAGCTTATAAAAGAACTTGATATGTTAAAGAGCGAGAGGGTTTAATGGCGAAAAAAAAGATTATAAAGAAAAAGCCTTTAAAAAAGAGCCGCGTTAAAAAGTCAAAGAAGAAGGCGGTAAAGAAAAAGCCTAAAAAGGCA
>CAZBMI010000068.1:0-6670 GCA_964492885.1 uncultured Planctomycetia bacterium
ACCGGTGCCAAAAAGGACGCCGGAACCGATAAAAGAGAACCCGTAAAGACTCCTGCGGATGACTGGAAGTATAAGATAGCCGGTATAGCCAAAAAGACCGCTAAGGGCCTTAATATTAAATACCTGATGTCAGGGGTTTTTATAATACTGATTTTTACGGCAGGTTATGTTGTTTTTAACGGGCTTATTGCCAAAGAGGATAAAGAGGTTGAGGACCTGAAGCTTCTTATAGAATCTTTTTCCGAGGCAGAGAAGGCTCAGGATACTCAGGACGGCCGCGGCGAAAAACCGGTTAAAAAGAAAGAGCCTGCTGTTACAACCACCAAAGAGGAGGCAGATTCGTTTGACGATTACCGGAAGCTCTTAAGCCAAAAGAGCATATTCGCGCCTCCGGCGAAAAGCAGTACAGGGGAAAAGGCAAAGCCTGCCTCAGAATTGCGTGAGATGGCTAAAGATTTAAGCCTTGTGGGTATTATTCCGGGAAATGAGCCTCAAGCCATAATAGAGGACAGGCGCAACAGCCAGACCCTGTTTCTGAAAAAAGGCGAAACTATAGACGCGATAACTATAAAGGATATATCCAACGGCAAGGTAATATTAGAATATAATGATCAGACAATAACGATTTCATTATAGGTTATGATATGAGAGAGTCTAAAAACCGGGGGTTTAAGATAATGAAAAAGATATCAATGTTCATACTTATATTGTCATTGATAATTATCCCGCAGAACTGCCTGCCCGCGCGGGCAGGCGTTTCACTGGCGCCTGAGAACATGGAAAAGCTCTCCCTGGATATAAAAGGCATGGATATACTCGATGTCTTCAGGCTGCTGTCAATGAGGGGTGACCTTAACATCATCGCGGGCAAGAATGTTACAGGAAAGGTCACGTTATTTTTAAAGAACGTGGATATATGGGAGGCATTCGAGATAATAATTGCCGCCAACGGACTTGCCTATGAGAAACGGAGCGATATTATATACGTCATGACAGAGAGGGATTATGAGCTTACTTACGGCAGAAAGTACGAGGACAGGCGTATAGTTAAATCCATAAAGCTCAAGCATGCCACTGCCGAGGAGATATCAAAAGCTGTCTCACAGTTTAAAACCAACATAGGAAGGGTAGTCGCGGATGATACTTCCGATACTATAGTGATAATGGATATACCTAAGGTCGTTGCCGAGATGGAGGAGATAATAGAGGAGCTTGATATCCCTCTTGAGACAAAAGTTTATTCGCTTCAATACGCGGACGTCGAAGAACTAAAAGACCGCTTAAGCGAGATGCTGACAAACAATATAGGCAGCCTGCGCATTGACGAGCGCACAAATAAGATAGTTATAACTGATATAAAGGATAAGATGCCCCTTTTTGATAAGGTCATAACGGCATTTGACGAGAGGCATAAAGAAGTCATCATAGAGGCGAGGATACTGCAGATAACGCTTAATGATGACTACAAGACAGGTATTAACTGGGACGCGCTCTTTATGCGCATGAGCCACAGCATAGCCACCCTGGGTGTGAGCCTTAAATACGCTGACCAGAGCGATATAATACCTACTACAACATCCAGCGGCACAGGAGGCGCCCTGCAGATAGGCAACCTTACTACAGAAGGATACCAGGCGGTCATACAGGCATTAAAAGAGTACGGGGAGACAAAACTTCTTTCTTCTCCGAGAATAGCCGCTATCAATAACAAAGAGGCGAGCATACTCGTAGGCACTAACCAGCCTTACGCTACGCGGACAATAAGCCAGGGCAGCGGAGGAACCGGCAACATTGAGGCTGAAAATGTTACATTTATTGACCTGGGAATAAAGCTTATCGTAACGCCCACTATCAATGACGATAATTTCGTTACCATGAAGATAAAGCCCGAAGTAAGCTCAAAGACAGGAGACTTTACAATCGAGAGCAGCCAGAACGTCATACCTATTGTAAAGACCACAACAACTGAAACAACTGTTATGGTCAAAGACGGGGCAACGGTTCTTATAGGCGGCCTCATGGAGGAGAATATAAGGGAGACCGTAAAAGAAGTCCCGGGCCTTGCTGACATACCCCTGCTCGGAAACCTGTTCAGGTCAAAGACCATAGGAAGCGGCGACAGCACGAATCCTGAGAAGACAGAACTGGTTATATTTCTCACCCCGCATATTATCAACGGAGAAGACACAAATAAACTTATTACCGTGGATGAGGTGGCTCAGGAAAGAGCTACTGACGAGGTTATCAATTCGGCTAATAGTCCGGTAAGCACGAAAGAGATGACGCCCGGCCAGTATCATGAGCTTATAGTATCCAGGATAAACGAGCAGGTTGAGAAGAACAGGCCTGATATACCTGTAATCGGCGAAGTATTTATATCTTTTACAATAGATAATAGCGGAAAACTTGTTTCAACGCCCGAGCTTTGCAGGGGAAGGAATCAGGTTTTATCCGACCTTGGCATAAAAAGCATAAGCGGCGCGGCGCCTTTCCCGCCGTTTCCCGAGAGCATTAGAAAACGCAAAGAGGAGCTGAAGATAGCCATAAGCTATGAGTAAAAGCCTTTAAAATAAGTTTTTCCAGGCCTAATTACCTTGACTAAATAATAGCAGTATGCTAAAATACCCCAAAACAAGAGGAGGAAAGCATGGCAGAAGCTTATTGTGTAAAATGTAAAGCCAAGAAAGAAATGAAGGACGCTAAAGAAGTCACAATGAAGAACGGACGCAAGGCCATGAAAGGCAAGTGCCCTGATTGTTCAACAGGTATGTACAGGATTTTGGGCAAATAAAGTTTTATCACAACTTACGGAGGCTTAACTGCTTATTGTAACGTAAGTTGTATGATAAAACTTCATCCAGAGCCTGCCGCCTAAATGGCAAGGCGAAGGATATAGGTAATTGTGGATACCAATTCGAAGCAAAAGGCTCTAATCATAAGTAATCTGGCTGTAGAAAAGAAGGCCGAAGACGTAAAGGTACTTAACATGCAGAAGGTTGCGGCTTTCTGCGATTATTTTGTTATCGCGGGCGCGAGCTCTTTAAAGCACGCGGGCGCGATAGCAGGCCATATAGAAGATAGACTTGCGGCAGACAAGATAAAACTTTATCATTCAGAAGGAAAGATAGACAGCCGCTGGATAATCCTGGACTATGTAGATGTAGTCGTCCATATCTTTCATAAAGATACAAGGTCTTTTTATGGTTTAGAACGGTTATGGGGAGACGCGAAACAGGTTAAGTCAGGCGCCGCCGTATAACCGTTCTTAAGGTTATATTTTATAGGGACAGGTCCTTAAAAAAGAAGAATTAATAGGATATGTCCCTATTTCCTATTATAAAGGAGATACTGATTTGGATATAAGGCCTAAACTTGCGGGCATAATAAAAAAATCTGCCGGTACGGCGGCAGAAAAGCTGAATATCAAGAGCATACCTGATGTCCTCATTGAGGTGCCAAAAAACAGGAAGCTCGCGGACTTGTCGACTAACATAGCCATGCAGTTATGCAAGGCCAGAAAGGGGTTAAAACCTTTCCCGGTTGCTGAAGATATCCTCGCCTCTTTAAAAGAAGGGCTTGATGCTTCAGAGCTTAAAGGTTTAATAGAATCTGTTGAAGTAAAGCCCCCTGGTTTTATAAATTTTCATTTTTCAGCTGTCTATTTTCAGGATGCCGTAAATCTTATAGAAAAGCAGGGCCCTGATTTCGGCAAAGGCACAAGGCCGGGAAGAAAGAATATCCTTATAGAGTTCGTAAGCGCCAATCCTACAGGGCCTTTGAGCGTTGCTCACGGAAGGCAGGCTGCTATAGGAGATGCGCTTGCCAATATACTGCAATTTTCAGGGCATAAAGTTGAAAGGGAATATTATCTTAATGATGAGGGCAACCAGATACAGATTCTGGGTAAGTCCATACACGCCAGATACTGCGAACTCCTTGGGGAGCCCCGCGCTTTTCCCGAGTCAGGATACAGGGGGGATTATATATATAACATCGCGCAGGCTGTTATAGAAAAGCATGATAAGACCTACATGGAGCCTGCGCGGGAAAATATAGATTTTTTAAGCGGATTCGGCATAAAATTTATTATAGAGGGCATTGAAAGAGATTTATCCGATTTTAACGTAAGTTTTGATAACTACTATTCGCAAAAGAGACTCGGCAAATCAGGCAAGATAGAGAAAATTCTTGAGCGCCTTAAGAAAAAGGGACTGCTGTATGAGAAAGAAGGCGCTCTCTGGTTCGCTTCGACAGAATTCGGTGATGATAAAGACAGGGTTCTGCGAAAAAGCGACGGTTCTTATACGTATATTACACCGGATATAGCTTATCATGAAGACAAGTTCAGCAGGGGGTATGATAAACTTATTGACTTGTGGGGGCCTGACCATCATGGTTATATACCGCGCATAAAGGCCGCGTGCCAGGCCATAGGAAAAGATAAAGACGCCTTATCTGTTCTAATAGTCCAGCTTGTAACACTTTCCAGGGCAGGCGTTCCCGTGCGCATGTCGACACGCGAAGGTGAATTTATAACCCTGCGCGAAGTTATGGATGAGGTCGGAAAGGATGTCGCCAGGTTCTTCTTTCTTACAAGGCGCAGGGACAGCCATCTCGATTTTGACCTTGAGCTCGCGAAGAAGGAGTCTATGGATAACCCCGTCTATTATATACAATATGCCCACGCGAGAATATGCGGGATATTAGAACACGAGGCACAAGAGCACAAGAGCACAAGTGATAAGGGCGCAAAAGGGGATTTAAGCCTGCTGTCTTCGGCAGAAGAGATTAATATACTGAGGTTGCTAAGGGAGTTTCCATGGGTAATAGAAGAATCAGCCAACAACCTTGAGCCGAACAGGTTAATATCATTTCTTACGGAGCTTGCCGCTTCTTTTCATCTTTTTTATTCAAGGCACCGTGTCGTAGGCGACGACGCGAAGCTCACATCCGCGCGTTTAATTCTTGTAAAGTCTTTAAAGAGCGTATTTTCAAAATCCCTTGAATTACTGGGTATTACCTGCCCCGAGCGAATGTAAATGAGCGCATAACTTACGGAAGTGATAACGACGCAAGTTATATGCGCGAATTTATCCTTAAGGAGCGATAGCGACGAAGGATCTCAAACCAGACTGTTAAAACCCCTCCGCCATGTTCGAATCCATCAAATTATACATAAACCAGAACCGGGAAAAAGAATCCCTGCTTAAGTCTTTAAACAGGCTTGGATACAAGACAGTTGATTTTGTAGGCCAGGAAGGTGATTTTGCCCACAGGGGAGGCGTGGTGGATATATTTCCAGGCGGTTTCGAATCCCCTGTACGCATAGAGCTTGTAAATGACAGGATAGATTCTATACGCTCTTTCAGCCTGTTGACCTCCGAGATAACAACTTCCCATCAAATGGTTATAATACTTCCGAGAAAGGGGTTATCACCTCTGGCAAGGCAGCCCCGTGCCGCCGGCGGGCAAGCCCGGGCTTACACTATCGGTGAATCTGTTCCTATAGATAATTTCGTGGATATAGAAACAGGTGACGTTGTTGTGCATGTTGACTACGGCATCGGCATATATAAAGGAATAAGGAAAGTACGCGATAAGGAAGGCAGGGGCAAGAGGGATTATATCCTGATAGAATATGCTGACAGCGATAAATTATACGTGCCGGTTAAAGAGATTAATCTTATACAGAAATACATAAGCTTTTACAAGCGTTCTCCGAGATTAAGTAAGCTCGGAAGCAATTCATGGAAGAGGCTTAAAGAGAAAACAAAAAAGATAGCCGCTTCTTACGCCATGGAGCTCCTGCAGATACAAGCCAGGCGCATGAAGCTTAAAGGTTTTGCTTTTTCAAAGAGGACAGAATGGCAGGAGAAACTGGAGGAATCTTTTCCTTATAAAGACACCATTGACCAGGCGCAAGCTTCTTCCGAAGTGGCTTCTGATATGGAGAAGCCAAAACCCATGGACAGGCTATTATGCGGCGATGTAGGATACGGAAAGACAGAAGTTGCCTTAAGGGCGGCATTTAAGGCTGTAATGGATAACAAGCAGGTAGCGATACTTGTTCCCACGACTATATTGGCCGAACAGCACTATAATACATTCTGCGAAAGAATGAGGGAGTTCCCGGTAAATATACAGATGCTCTCGCGGTTTAAAACGAAATCCGAGCAGAAAGACATACTAAAAGGCATAAAAGAGGGAAGAGTCGACGTGGTCATAGGAACGCACAGGCTCTTATCCGATGATATTCTGTTTAAGGATTTAGGGCTTGTTGTAATAGACGAAGAACAGCGTTTTGGCGTAAAGGCAAAGGAGAAGTTTAAAAAACTCAGGCTTCTTGTTGATGTGCTTACAATGACAGCAACCCCCATACCTCGTACATTATATATGTCGCTTACAGGCGCGAGAGACATGTCATCTATAAACACCCCGCCCCTTGACAGGCTGCCTATCAGGACAATAATAAGCAATTATGACGATAAACTGATAAAAGACGCCATAAAGAGAGAGATATCGAGAGGCGGCCAGGTATTTTTCGTAAGCAACAGGATAAACGGCATAGAGAAGATAGCCGCAAGGTTAAAATCTATCATGGGAGAGTCTATACGTATATCTGTCGCGCATGGCAGAATGGCCGGCAAAGGGCTTGAGACCGAAATGCTTG
>CAZBMI010000069.1:0-1755 GCA_964492885.1 uncultured Planctomycetia bacterium
CACTGGAAAAAACGTTTCGTAGGGCGAAGAAGAATGGCGCGCCTGGCAGGATTCGGACCTGCGGCACCCAGTTCCGGAAACTGGTGCTCTATCCAGCTGAGCTACAGGCGCGTAATTTACACTCATTATTTACTGCATGCAACAGATACAGCAAATACAGCCGCGGTATCAACCTTTAATACGAACGGGCCTAAAGATACTGTTTTAAAACCATGTTCCTTCGCAAGCCCTGTCTCATCTTCAGTAAAATCACCTTCCGGTCCGATGAATATGGCTGTGGATTCTGCTTTTCCGGAGAGGACATCCTTAATATGCATTTTGGATTCACAGACACAAGGTATTATCCTGCGTTTATAAGAGAGGCTTTCAGTCAGAAAGAGCGCCTCTTTGAAATTTGATACATCATGAATTTCAGGCAGGGTGTTTCTGCCGCACTGCTTTGAGGCCTCAAGCGCTATCTTCTCCCACCTTGCCTTTTTCTTTTCCGCGGTCTTCTTATCAATCTTTACTATAGTGCGCTTTGTAATCATAGGAACTATGTCTGAGACACCGAGCTCTGTTGCTTTCTCCAGGATAAAATCCATCTTTGCCCGCTTAGGTATACCGCATGCCAAAAGGATCTTTGGCGTATCAGGCTCTTCGAAGAAGACCTTCTCTATATCAGCTTCTATCTCAGAACTCCGGCCTGTTATGCGCAGGATATAGCTCTTACCCGTACCGTCGAAACCTGTAAACCTGTCACCGGGTTTAAGCCTTATCACATCTTTTATGTGGTGGGCCTCTTTGCCGCTTATGGTTACACTGTTATCTTTTATATTGTCCTTATGTATGTAGAATCTTCTCATCACAAACCCGCAAAACCTGTTGTGGCTCTTATTATTATATGAGCGCCGAAAAAGACAAGTATTAAGCCGCATACCTTCTGTAATAAAACAAGGGCTTTGTTATCCTTTAAAACCTTCAATCCGGGCACAAAGCCCGCTATTAGAGCGAAGATTATAAGAGGTGATACAGCCGTACCCATTCCGAATGCAGCGCCCATAAGCATGCCCTGCGTATAATTCATGGATGCCATTGTTATGTATGATATAATTCCGAGAAACGGCATGCAGGGTAAAAGCCCGATAAGGAGACCGAGCGCCATAAGGCTCTTTGTATCATTCTGTATAAAAAAATTATTAAGCTTTCCGCATGCCCTTATTTTTGTGTTTATTCCCAGAGTTATCAATAACCCCAAGAAAACAATAAACAGTCCCGCGGATAACCGGATAATGTAACCGATTAGCGTATAACTTAAGCTGTTGAATAATTCGGCGCCGAGAATACCGGCAATAAAACCAAAAAAGACAGCAGCGACAAACCTGCTTAAGGCAAATACAAGCCAACTCTTAAGCCCCTGCAGTGCCGAAGTTTTAGTGCCGGCTATATAGCCTATAAGCACAGGGCCGCAGTGAATAAGGCACGGGCCTGAGCCCATTAAGAGGCCTGTTATAAACAGGCTTAGGCATATCCTTAACATCAATATATACTACTATGTATTTGACGCTTTGTCAAAAAAATAGTAGAATTACACAAAGAGAGGGGTATTATAGCAAGTTATGAAAAGACTGCCTTATATATCCGCTGTCTTAATAGGCGCAAACGCCATATTAAGCCAGACGATATTCGTAAGAGAGCTGCTGGTAAATTTCTCAGGCAACGAGCTCTCAATGGGAATCATACTTGCCACATGGCTTGCGGGGGCTTCTCTCGGAA
>CAZBMI010000069.1:1765-6556 GCA_964492885.1 uncultured Planctomycetia bacterium
CCTTGGCCGCTATCTCATTGAAAGAATAAAAAACCCCGGCAAGGCGCTTCTGCTTATACTTCCTGTGATATCACTGCTTACTCCTGTAAGCGTTTTCTTATCCAGAACCATAAGGTATCTGCTGAATATACCCATATATGAGATGCTGGGGCCCGGGCATATACTTTTTATATGCGCAATACTTCTTATACCCGTATCTTCTTTATTAAGTTTCGCCTTTCTTATATGCTGTAAGATGATAAAGTCCGTGTCATTAAAAGATAAAGCCGCCGGAACAGCCTATGTACTTGAGGCGGCTGGGGCAACAACCGCGGGAGCGCTGTTTACCTTTCTTCTGGCCTCGCGTTTCGGGCATTTTCAAATTGCCTTTGGGCTTATACTCGTAAATATCCTGTTTGCTGTAATATTAAGTAACAGAATGAAAATCCGGTTATCTTACCTGCTCTTATTCTTTCTTGTCGGCATATCTTCGATAAAGATTACATCTTATCTTGATAAAGAATCTCAACAGCTCCAATGGGCTCCTTATAAAATAGTCGATTATCAAAACTCGCAATACGGTAATATAAGCGTAACGGATAACGCTGGGACATTCAATGTTTATGAAAACGGGACGCTTCTTTTTACCACGCAGGATAAGGCATTTGACGAGGAGTTCTCCCATCTGGCAATGCTTCAGCACCCTGCTCCTAAAAACGTACTGTTTATAGGAAACGGCATAGGCGGGGCGCTAAGAGAGGTCTTAAAACATAATCCGCAATCTCTGACATACCTTCAGCTCGATGCAAAGGTGCTTGAAATAAGCAGGCAGTTCCTGCCCGATAGGGAGAGGGCCGCGCTTTCCGACCCGAGGCTTGATATAGTCTATGCTGACGCGGGATTCTTCTTAAAAAGGACAAAGGATAGGTTCGACATCATAATAATAAATATGCCTGATCCCGTAAGCCTTAATATCAACCGTTTCTATACAAAAGAGTTCTATAAAACAGCGCTCTCGTCTCTTGGCAGAAACGGTATGTTAATTACGCGAATATCCTCAAAAGAGTCTATAATAAGCAATGAGCTGGCAAGGTACAATGCCTCTGTCTACAAGACCTTAAAAAGCGTATTCGATTATGTGGAATTTATACCGGGGGAAAACCTCATCTTTATAGCGTCCGAATTTCCGGGCGTTATACCCAAAGAGCCTGAAATATTAACAGCCAGGTTTAACCGCAGAAACATAAAGACAGACTTCTTTAATGTGTATAATATCGCTGACAGATACTACCCTGATACTGTAAACTATTTTTTAAAAAGGCTGGATAAACAATACGCTTCCGTCGGTATAAATACCGATTTTCGCCCCATATGTTTTCATTACGGGCTCATACTCTGGAATATAAAATTCAAGCCCGGTTTATCAAAATTCTTCAATTTTATAACAGACGTCAATCCAATTACAATAGTGTGCGTGGCGATACTGTTGTTAATATGCGGCATCTGTGTTGTTATGATTAAAAAAGAACCTTCCGGGTATCTGGTACGCTCCTCAATTGCCGTAAGCGGGGCATCGGGCATAATACTAGAGGTCGTGATACTATTATCTTTCCAGATAACTTATGGTTACGTATACCTAAAGGCGGGGTTTTTAATAGCGCTCTTTATGCTGGGCTTGGCTTTTGGCAGTTATATAATAAACAGCAGGCTGGACAGGTTTAAGAATCACTACAAGCTCTTTTGGAGAATAATACTCATATTTACTCTCTACATAATATCGGTTCCGTATTTAATAAAGTTTATGCGCATTATGCCGTTAAAGTCTGCTGAATATATATTCTACATAATGGTCTTTGCGGGAGGCCTGCTTACGGGGTGCCAGTTTCCTGTCGCGGTCTCCATACTTAAAAGATTATATTCACAGGAACGCGCTGTTTCCGCTGTATGGGGATATGACCTTTTAGGCGCTGGGACAGGCACTCTCTGCGCCAGTATAATCATCATACCTGTTTTGGGCATGCCTGCCGCCTGTTTTACGGGCGCGGGATTCTGCGCGGTAAACCTTATTCTGCTGTCTTTTCACCAAAGACTTCGGCAGTAAAGATATATATATCGCAGCCGCCGTTTCTCCAGCTGTCTTTGGGCATGCCTGCCTTACTCATGCACAAGGAATCCATGAATTCATCCCTGCTCCATCCTGTCTCAACAGCTACCTGCGGAAGGTATACCCCGCTTCTGAAGCCATCCTTTACGATAACCCCGTGCCTGCCCATTACTATCTTGTCAGGGTCATCTATCTTCTGAAGCGGAGGAAGCGGTGATATCTCTATATCAATATCGTTAAGCCCATCAGGGGCAACAGCAGGAAATCTCGGGTCCTGCGTGCCTGCCTGTATGGCCATATCCCGCACAGTAAGATATAGAGGTTTCTGGCCTATGATATTTCCTATGCATCCGCGTAAAAGCCCGTTCTTGTGCAGGGTTACAAACGCGCCCATATCTTTGTTAAGAACAGGGTCATCTTCGCTCACATCAAGCGTCTCTCCTGTCTTTACGTATCTATCGAGCGTATCCCTGGCTATTTGAAGCAGGCGTTCTTTTTGCCGGCTATTGAGTAAATCTCCCATTTTCTTCTCCATTTCATCTTTTTGAGTTAACGCGCCGTTATTATCCGATGACTCATAAATTACTGCTGACATATAACCTACTACAGCGCTGTAATCTCCCGTAGTATCGCCTGAGGTTGAGTAATCCAGCAATTTTACCTTATCCGCGCCTAATTTAAGAGCAGCCATCATAGTACCTACTACCGCGGTGCTTCCGCAAGGCCTCTCCTTGCCCGGCATGCCGGAAAGTTCTAAAAAGAGCTCTTCGGGATTGAACTGCTTTATTTCGCGGATAACCTTAGAATCTATAATTCGCGCCTGCTTATCAGCATGGTAATGCGACATGTCAGTGCTTGCTATAATTATCACGTCTTCCCTGTCCCCTATTACCGAGGAAAGCGCCTCGCGTAATAATATGCATGTATCGTATGAGGGGTTGCCTGTAAGGACAAGCGCTACCTTCGCGCGCGGAAGGGCCTCCTGCACAAAAGGTATCTGGGTCTCGATAGAATTTTCATTTAAAAAAGGCTGTATATAATATTTTATACCTTTATCAAAAGAAATTAGTCTTTTTGTAATATCCTTGTCAATAACAGCCCTGCCTAGCGGGGTGAGATAAGAGTCCTTATCAAGCACAGCCAAACCCTCGAAACGGTGACGGTGGCTTGGCGCTACTATAATAGCTGTTGTAAACCCCTTACCCATAATAGCCTTGAAACCATATCCGGCTGTTTTACCCGAATACCTATAACCTGCATGCGGTAATATAAGAGCCATTATCCTGCCTCTTACGCCTTCAGGCATCGCGTTCTCTATGCAAGAGCATACCATATGTTTAAGCTCTTTCGGGTCTTCAGGGTAAAAAGAGCCCGCAAGAGACGCCTCCTGCGCGTTATCGGCATATGCAACAGCTGCTGTTAACACGCATGCGGATACCGCTGTAAGCATAAAAGCGTAAAATACAAGAAAAAAACTCAACCTGTAATATAGTTTACCCTTATTCATCACTGCTCCATATCCCGGCTATCTCTTTTTTACAGAACTTGCATTTTCCGTCTTCTATATTGTTCTCAAGGACATTATAACCTGAGCGTCTTATAAGAAGTTTTTTACAGTAGGGGCAGTATGTAGATTCTCCCTTGCCCGAAGGCACATTGCCGATATATACATATCTTAAACCTTCGGATACAGCTATATCATAAGCCTCTTCCAGGTCAGATACGGGCGTGGGAGATATATTCTTCATCCTGTACATCGGCCAAAAACGTGATATGTGAAGAGGTACATCCGGGCCTAAGTTCTCCCTTATCCACGCGCAAGTCTGCTTTATGTAATCAGGGTCATTATTAACCGTTGGTATCAAAAGATACGTAATCTCAAGCCATACGCCTTCTTCCTTTAATATTCGCAGAGTCCGCAGCACATCCTCTCTTGTGCCAAGGCAGAACCTGTTATAAAATTTATCCGAGCCCTTAAGGTCGATGTTCGCGGCATCCATATACGCGCACAACTCTCTTAAGGGCTTTTCACTAATAAAGCCTGAGGAATGCATTACATTGATAACACCAGAGGCGTGCGCTGCTTTCGCGGTATCCAGCATATATTCATAAAATACCGTTGGCTCGGTATAGGTATAGGCAATGGCAGGAGAGCTGTTTTTCTTAGCAAGCCTTACAATATCTTCAGGCGGAATATGCTCATAAGGGATATCCTCGGGCCATGCCTGTGATATCTGCCAGTTCTGGCAGAATTTGCATTGAAGGTTGCATCCTGCGGTTGCTATGGAGAATGACCTTGTTCCCGGAAGGACATGATATAATGGTTTCTTTTCAATGGGGTCAACATGCACGGCGCAGGGTTTAGCGTATACAATGCTGTATAGCACACCGTCTCTGTTCTCTCTTACACGGCAAAATCCCCGTTTACCTTCAGGTATTACGCATCTTCGGGGGCATAAAAGGCAGTTTACAGACTTGTCATCCAGTTTCCGGTAATAGAGGGCTTCCTTGAGGGCATTATCTTCTGCTGAAGAATAAACCGTAAAACCCAAAGGCTGTAATAACATAAATATAATCAGGCAGAAATATAGTGGTATCTTTCTCATGATAGAATATATTATATCACTGCATATAAGAATTTTCAAAAAGAAAAGATTAAAGGGTGTCCCCTTTAGGCATGTCCCCACCATTTATTAAAGCGTTCGATA
>CAZBMI010000070.1:0-6428 GCA_964492885.1 uncultured Planctomycetia bacterium
TTCCCAGGTCGTTTAAATTAAACATCTGTCCTTACCCTTTCTTTTTTAAAAAACTCGTAATTTTTGTTATTTTTCGCGCTTAAAGGGTGCCCCCTTTAGGCATGTCCCCTTTTTATTTGTTAAGCGGGTAGCCTTGTTCTTCCCATGATGAGAACCCGCCGTCTACACTGAAGGCCTTATACCCTGAACCCCTTAGTTTCTCCGCGAGTTTTATGGAATCCTCGTCACCTGAGGAGAGTATCGCTATTGTAGCGCCCCTGTTTGTGCTCTTTAATATAGCCTTTAGCTCATCTTTGCTGTTTTTCAGTTTATGCTTTGGAAAACGTATAGAGTTTGCTATATGTTTCTTTTGCTGGGCTTGTTTTTCTCTTATGTCTAATATGACTATATCGCGCGCCTTGTTTATCCTGCTGTATAGCTCTTTCACATTGATAGAGACAATATCCATCAGGGGGGCCTCAGGCGCTTCAGAAGGCGCGAGGCCCTTATCAGTGGTGTTCTGTGAGATATAGAGTATGCCTAAATTATGAATACTCCTTACTGTGTCAGGGTGGTCAGGCCCTAATACAGCTTCCCTTATCTCCACAGCGCGCCTGAATAAAGGCTCTGCCTTGCTGTATTCTTTTTTGGCGAAATAGAGTGTCGCGAGATTGTTATAACCCTGGGCTACGTCAAGGTGATTAGGGCCTAAATTCTTCTCTTTTATCGACAGCGAGCGTTTATATAAGGGTTCCGCCTCATCGTAAAGGCCGAGCGCGTAATATACCGTTGCCAGATTATTTATTATCATGGCGACCGGGGTCTTATCCCGGTAAAGGGTATTTTCAGCTTCCTGCAAGGCCTTTTTGGCGGTTACAAGGGCGTAATCATAATCTCCGTTTTTATACAGTAATACAGCTTCTTCGTCAAGTGCCTTCCATTTAGGCTTGTCTCCGGCGTAACAGGCTGTAACTGAAGAAAATATCGCCGCCAGTATTATCAGTGTTTGTATTGCCGGGCTCTTTTTAATCATCACAAGGTTCTTAGCGCGTTATCTCTGTTATCTTATAGTTTAGAGTTCCGGCGGGAACATCTATCTTTACGATGTCGCCTACCTTGTGGCCGAGAAGGGCCTTTCCGACAGGTGATGTGACTGATATCTTATTGCTGGCAAAATCCGCCTCAGGTTCAGATACCAGGGTGTAGACCTCTTTCTCTTCTGTTTCAGTATCCAGTATATGAACTGTGGCTCCGATAAGCGCCTCGTCAGATGACATTTGGGATTCATCTATAATCTGCGCCCGGCTTAGCTTCTCCTCGAGCTCCGCTATTTTTTTCTCGTTTAAACCCTGGGCTTCTTTGGCGGCCTCGTATTCAGCGTTCTCGCTTATATCGCCGTGGGCGCGCGCTTTTCCTATGTCTTCGGAAAGCTCCCTGCGTTTCTTAGTCTTTAAATAATCAAGTTCTTCTTTAATCTTTTTGTGTCCATCGGGTGTTAAATATATATTTCCCATATCTCTCCTAGTCCTTGTTAAGTTTTGACGTCGTGCCTATCGGTGTCGGATAGCGCATTACTACTATATAGCTTGAAACCACAAAGGTTATAAGCGTTGTAAGCTGGATGAGCTGTGACGCCCTGGAGCTTATATTGCCCAGCTCAAATGCAAGCACGGCTATCAATAGCGAAAATTCACTCAGCTGGCCAAGCCTCATGCCTATCTCTTTTGAGAAAGGCCTTCTCTCACCGGCGATAGTAAATATTTTGTTAAAAAGCCATGGTTTTACAATAAGAAATACGCATGCCAGCAACAGTGATATGAGAAAAACCTCTTTTAGGGCCATAATATTCAGCCTTGCCCCGAGGGCAAAGAAAAAGAGCACAAGGAAAAAATCCCTTAAGGGTTTAAGTTTTTCCGTTATAAAAAATGATATCGGATGCCTTGCGAGCACGACGCCGGCAAAAAAGGCGCCTGTCTCGTGAAACATGCCTATCCTTGCTGATATCGCGGCTATTCCGAAGCACCAGGCAAGCCCCAGTATAAAGAGAGCCTCGTGCAGACGCTCTACACGCAGCATTATTCTCCTTAATACGAACTGCTCTATTATAACAAGCACCCCAATAAAAACAATAAGTTTTATCAGAAGGATACCGAAGTTTATCAAGACGCTTCCGGGCAGGCAAAGGCACCTTATATAAGCCAGAAGAGCTATTGCCAGCAGGTCCTGCATAATAAGAACGGATATACATACAGCGCCCATCCTTTCCTGGTGAAGGCGCGTTGTCGGCAAAAGCTTTATAACAAGTATGGTGCTGGAGAACATAAGCGCAAGCCCTATGATAAGGCTGTCAACAATATTAAATCTAAATATAACTGCAAAGAGGAACCCTGTTGAAAAGGATACAATGCAGTTTACTGCCGTGGCTATACCTGTCTTTTTGAACAAGCTGAAGAGCTTTTGAGGGTGCAGGCACAGGCCCGCCAAAAAAAGAAGCAGTGTTATGCCGAGGTGTGATACTGATTCTATAAACCCCAGGTCACGTACCCATCCAAGGCCCCATGGGCCTGCCAGCACTCCGCAGGCTATGTAGGCCAGGATTATGGGCTGTTTAAGAATAACCGCGATATAGGATAAACAGGCGGCCATTACTATAATAATGCTTAAGTCGAGTATGAATCTTTCCATGGAGTTATTTTACTTCTACAGAGGCGTTCTCATCAAACGGGTTTGTGCGCATCGCAAGGGAAAACAGGTACGGGTAGTCGCGCTTTAAGTGTTTCATATACGCAAGCCATTCTATCACCAGGAGCTTATATACCCTCTTTATATCATTTTCTATATGCTCTCTGTCGGACGGCTGCAGTTTATTTAAGTCATCCCTGAATGAGAGCTCTTCCGTAAGGTGGAACACCGCCCATAACAGGTTTGTGAAACTCTCGTGCTCTAAGAGATTGGGGTTCTCGAGCAGGTTTAAAAGAAAATATCTCTTCTCTCCTAGAAATTCACCCAGCTTGACTATATCACCTTTACTTAAATCAATATTGCAGGAATAATCTGTCAGAAAGCACCTGGTCTTGTAAAAGTTGCGCTTTGACCAGTTTTTCGTGATTAACATACGGTCCCTTATGTTTAGGCAGGTAGGGTCGAATTTAGCGAGCATAAACATCAGCTCCCGTCCCGCCTCACTGTAGAAAGCCCCTATTACCATGTTTAACTTATTAAGCAGGGCGTACTTTTCCCTGTAATGCAGAACTCTCTCCAGAATAAGAACTACCATTAAAACCTCTATAAAGACAAAGGCAATATCGCCTATAAGGTATATAAAAATATGGTGCACGTCGCGGAATATGAGAAAATGTATAAAATATACTGCAGCTGAAAGTATTACCAGGCATATGCCGAATATTATTTGCCAGTCTATAAATTTTTTCATATAATACCTGCCTTATCTGCTGCGCATTCGCGCTAACAGCCTCAGTATCTCAAGATAGAGCCATATAAGAGTAACTATAAGGGCAAAGGCGCCGTACCACTCCATATAGCGCGGTGCCTGCAGCCTCGCCCCCTGCTCGATGATATCAAAGTCCAGAACGAGGTTAAGTGCCGCTATTATCACGACAAACACGCTGAATCCTATGCCGAGCAGGCCGTTGCTGTACATAATGGACATATTCACGCCGAAGAACCCGAGTATGAAGCTTAGCATGTATACAAGCATAATACCGCCTGTTGCCGCTACAACCCCTATCTTGAATTTCTCTGTTACTTTTATAATGCCTGTCTTGTAGGCTATAAGCATGCAGAAAAGAGTAGTGAATGTGAGCGCGACAGCCTGTATTACAATACCCGGGTATTTTGCTTCGAAAAACGAGGATATGGTACCGAGGACTACTCCTTCTACAGCCGCGTATATAGGAGCTGTTATGGGCGAATACTCCTTTTTAAAAATAGTCACCATTGCCACAATAAGGCCTGCTATCAAAGCGGGAAACATAAACGGCAGTGATGCGCGCGGGTTCGACCATACAAGGCTTGCTGTTGCAATAGCTATAAGAAGCAGTAAAAATGACTTGTTCGCAGTGCCCTGTATTGTCATTACGCCTGCTGATTGAGTTTGCGATTTTGCTTTTGCGAATATATCGCCTTTTAAAGCCGGGTTACCTGATTTCAGCATTTTTTACCTCCTGTTTGCTTCTTTTTATCTTTTCTAAAATCCAGCGTTTAAGCTTAAACTGCGCTTTGAACCTTTTTCTGCATAAGCTGTTTTTTATAAGTTTCATATCATATTATTCTTTATATTTAATATATCCGGCAGGCTACATCACGTTTATTAGCACAGTTCCCCAGACGGTAAGTATGACATTGCCAAACGCGTATGGTATGGCATATCCGAGCGCGGGCAAAGAGCTGTTTGATTCATCTTTTACAGCGCTTAAAGCCGCTGTAACAGTACCTGCCCCTACAAGCGCGCCAAAGAGGAGTACAGGATTTATCTTTAAAATATACCTTCCAAATATAATCCCGATAATATGAGGCGTAAGTGAAAGTATTATTCCGGCGAAAAATATGGATAAGCCGGTTGCTTGTAGCGCGTGTACAGCTTTTGGGCCTGCCATAAGGCCTACGCACGCTACAAAAAGGCATAAACCTAAATCAGTAAAGATCCATTGCGCGCCTGTAGGTATCTGTCCGAATGTGGGGTGTATTGACCTTAACCAGCCGCATACAAGGCCTGCGAGAAGTATTCCGCCTCCTGTTCCCAGAGTAATTGGTATGCCAAATACAGGCAGTACTATAAGCCCTATAAGCGTACCTGTAACGCATCCTATGCCTACTGTAATCAGGTCTGTTGCCGTAGTCTGCCTCTCCGGGTATCCGATATGTTTTACAAGTTTTTCAACATCTTTCTGAGAACCTGCTACCTGTAGCACATCGCATCTCTCTATTACAGTATCTCTTGTTATGGGGATCTCATGACCCTGCCTTGTAATTCTCCTTAAAAAGCAGCCATGCCCGAAGTCCTTACTTAACCGGCCTAAAGTCTTTCCGGCTACCTCTTTATTCAGTACACATATATCCAGTATCTCGCCAACTATATCAATAACGTTCTTATCGTCTATCTCATGGCCCAGGAATTCAGAGGCGCTTAAAAACTGGCTCCTGTCTCCTATAAAGGCTACCTCATCTCCTGCCTGTATAAGCATATCAGGCGCGGGCTCTAAAAGCTGTCCGTTTCTTTTTATCTTCTCTATGGCAACCTTGCCGGGAAATATTGATTCGAGTTCTTGAACTGTCCGGCCGATTGCTTTTTGAGATGATATGCTGTATGCCCTGAGGTTGAGTTTCTTATACCATGAAAACAGCTCCGGAGAACCAAGAGAACCTTCCTTCATGCCTGACATCCGGCTTTCCAGCTTTTTTGCCTCTGCTTTCAGATCTATTCTCATAATGCGCGGTATCAGCTTAAAAAATACAACAAGACCTGCTGTACCGAATATGTATGTAATGGCATACGCTATTGCGACATTGCTCTCTAGAGCAGCCTTGTCTGCCGCGGAAACCGCCAGGTGTTTAATGGCGCCTTCAGCTGTACCTATTACAGAAGACTGGGTCATAGCACCACCTAACAGGCCTGCTGTCAGGCCCTTATCAAAACCGAAAAGTTTTCCGAGCAGGATGGCCATGCCAAGGCCTGTAAAGGCAACTACAAGCGAAAGCCATATATAGTTTAGCCCCTCTTTCTTAAGCGCTCCGAAGAATTGCGGGCCCACCTTATACCCTATAGTAAATATAAACAAGGCAAAGCCCACTGCCTTAAGAAGCGGGGGCACAGTAATGCCTATCTGCCCGATAACCAGGGCAGCGATTAAGACACCTGCTGTTGAACCGAGGTTAAAGCCGAAGAACTTTATCTTTCCTATAAAATAACCTGTCGCTATTGCCAGAAATACCAATATTTGGGGGTTATTTCTGCAAATATTCAGCATATCCTGTAACATAAAAGCTCCTGTATTTGAAAGTTACATCTTAAGTCCGGCTTAATTTGTAACTTTTGCAGCTTTCCACTCTTTTCTATACCTGTCGAGTAGCCTGCGGATTCCTATGCCTATCTTTTCGTACGCAGAATCATCCAGGTTAGCAAGCGATACGCGTACAGACATCTTTGGCGCGTCAAATCCGCCTCCATCCATAAGCACAATGGACTCTTCTTCAGCAAGCCTCATTACAAAGTCTATGGGTTCATGATTTTTTACAAGGAATTTCTCGAAATCCTCTCCATAGGTGTTTCTGGCAAGTTCCGGAATATCTATAGTAGTATAATAGTGTGCCTGGTAGCGGTTTATCTTGTAAGAAATACCCAGTGCCTTATATAATGTCTTTATGCGTTTTAAGACTATATCCTGGGTGTTTTTCTTCTGAGAAAACGCTTTTGTGAGCATGTTGATTTC
>CAZBMI010000071.1:0-6367 GCA_964492885.1 uncultured Planctomycetia bacterium
AAACTACTCTGTCCATGATATCTATCTGCGGTTCCATCATCAGATACCAATCTTTTTGCTTAACCTGGTCATCCGGATACTTAGACTCCTTTCTTGATCTGGTTTCTAAATCAGTCTCGGAAAGCGATCCCGGTAGCCCAAAACGAGCCTCATTATAATGACCGTTAAAATCGCATTTGAATGCATCGGTTATCTCATATGTCAAATTACCGGTAAGATCGGTTCCTTTTACATATGAATTCTGCCTGTAACCATTTGTCTCTTCTCTCTTAGCGCTCATAAATATAGAAAAATTTCCTTGAGAAGCCTCTGCCTGAGCAATGTTAGTAAGCGCGGCGTAGCTTCCCGCTTTTTGTATAAGTTTAACAGCGTAAGGTTTTTTAGCCTTCTTGGTTATAATGTTAATTACCCCGCCTGCTGCATTATCTCCGTAAAGGATAGAACCAGAACCTCGGAGTATCTCTATCCTTTCAACAGATTCCTTTGGTATCTGATACCAGTCAACTCCACTTAAGTCAGTAGAGTTGATCCTTCTTCCGTCTATAAGAACAAGCGTATTCATTGGTGCTGTTTCACCAAAGCCGCGTATATCCACAACCGCTTTTATGCCTGTTCCATACCATTCTTGAACATTGATACCTTCTTCCTTGCGCAATACGTCAACTATGGAATCACCTATCGTGGTCTCTATCTCTTCTCTGCCTATAACAGAAAAAGTCCCGGTCACTTCCTCTATGCTTGATTCAAACCTGGAAGGGGTCACGATTATCGGCTCAAGCTCTACTGTCTTTGACTCTTCGGCAAAAAGATTACCTGTAAAAATTACTGCAAGAAAAACAACTGCTAATGTCCTGCGCATTATTAGTCCTCCTTTTTTTCTTTATGAGGTATTCGGGCTATAACCGCTGCGCGACAGCCACGGAATTTCACCGCAAGTTTCCCTCTTTTTGGGTTTTGTTTTTACAGGATATCCATACTGTAAAAACAAAAAGCCTTTGACGCTTACATAGACGTCAAAGGCTGCACCCTGATTTACTTAACCTTTTATATATCGAATAACCTGCCCTGCTCCGGGGCCATTATCCTTATATTATGCAGGTAGGTCTTCTGACTCGTGGCTTTTTCTATTTTTCCTACTTACTATGCCTTCCCGGGCATCCCCAGTGGCTAATAATAGCTTTCGTTCCACTTACAGCGGCGGGACCGTATCCGAATTGCGCGGATTTCCCTGTTATGGCTTTAAGCTGCCTGCATATCAAATTTTCCCCCATTATATACTACAAGGCAAAAGCTGTCAATGTTTATCAACAGTAATAATACAAACGGTATTCCGGCTTTATGGTATTTGCAAGCAGAACCTTTTTTCTTGCCAATGGCAGGGTTTTTTCGTTTTGATAAACTGTACTAATGAGCAAGAAAACGGAGTGAGTAACCCACGCTGGGGGTTGCGAACGTTTCTGCTAAAAAATACCACAAAGCCGGAAAATATTGTTATGATTAATTTTTACTCGTGTAGGGAATGACCACCGGTTTGCCCGCAAGTATCTTCTCGTCAACTAAACACCTGGCATTAAAGGTCTTCTCGAGTATATCATACTTCAATATATTAACCGGCGTATCAAAGCCTACGACCCTGCCTTTATCAAGAAGAAGCAGTTTATCGCAATATTGCGAGGCGAGATTTAAATCGTGCAAAATACATATAACGGTAAGCCGGTTCTGTCTGTTTAAGGATTTTATAAGGTCAAGTATATCTATTCTATAACCAATATCAAGATGCGCGGTCGGTTCATCAAGAAGCAGGACCTGCGGTTCCTGCGCCAGGGCCTTTGCGATAAGCGTGCGCTGCCTTTCACCTGCGCTTAACTCATCTATAAGCCTGTATTTAAGCTCGGTTATATCTGTACGCTCAAGGACATTATTAACAATATGCATGTCTGTTTTTTGTTCCTGCCCAAAAAGGTCAAGATAGGGGTTGCGCCCCATGAGGACTATCTCTTCAACTGTAAAAGAGAATATATTATGCAAATCCTGGCCTACCATTGCGCACATTTTGGCGAACATATGGGGCTTTATCTTATAAATATCTTTTCCGTCAAGAAAAACCTTTCCTTTAACAGGCCTTATAATACGTGAGAGTGTCTTTAAAAGGGTTGTCTTGCCTGCTCCGTTTGGCCCGATAATACCGATAGAGTCCCCCTTATCAATGCTAAAGCATATCTCTTTAAGAATTATATTATCCCTGTATCCGCTTGTAATGTTATCAACATTGATAAACTGCATAAAGGCTACTTTGCCCTCCTTGACTTTCTAAGAAGCAGTATAAAAAACGGCGCCCCGCATATGGCTGTCACAACGCCTATCGGCACCTCAACAGGCTGTGTTATCCTTCTTGCTATTATATCGCACAATATCAGATATATGCTGCCGCATAACGCAGAGACAGGTATGAGCCTCCTGTGGTCAGGGCCTACTATCTTTCTGGCCGCGTGCGGTATTATAAGCCCCACAAAGCCTATCATCCCGCATACAGAGACAACCGCTGCTGTCATTATAGAGGATATAACGAAGAATAAGAGTTTTACTTTCTCAACATCAAGGCCTGTTGTTATAGCCTCTTCCTCACCAAGGCTCATAATATTCAGGTTTCTTGCCAAAAGCGTGCTTAATGTTATTCCTGTCAAAGATACGGCTATTATAATAGCAAGCAGCCTTACATCATATATCTGGGTATTTCCAAGCAGCCACCATAACGCGTTATGCAGGCCCTCTTTCTCTGTAGCGGATACTATATACATTATAACCCCTGAGAGCATTGCCGTTATAATGACTCCTGATAAAAGCAGATCTTCTGTGCCTACGCGCGCGCCTTTTTTAGAGAGCACATAGACAAGCACTATAGTCAACAAGCCTGAAAAAAAAGCAAAGACAGGCAAAGAAAGACTTCCCAGCGCAGTAAGGTTTGCGCCTGTCAGGATAGCTATAACAGCGCCAAGGCCTGAACCGCTTGATATGCCGAGTATATAAGGATCTGCCAATGGGTTCTTAAGAAGTCCTTGCAGTATAGCTCCCACGCAAGCAAGCGCTGCTCCTGCCGCGGCAGCCAAGAGTATCCTGGTAAGCCTTAAAGAGAGTATGCCGCCAAGTTCCGGTTTAAAAAGTTCCGCAGGCGATATTGAGACACTTCCGATAAGAAGCGATAACACGCCTGAGAAGAATAGGGCAACAAGCAGTAATATAAGCGGCGTGTATAACCTAATCCTCATAAAACCTCTTATGTAGTTGTAGTAAACCCTCAACCACCCTGGGTCCGGGGCGCAAGATTATCTCAGGTTCTATGTCCGCATAAATACTCTTATTCTTAATAGCTGTAACACCTTTCCAGCCAAGCCTTTTTGAAAAACTATTCTCTACCCACTCATCCGGCTTCATGTAGGTCAATATTACAGTATCAGGGTCCTTTAATATAACCTGCTCCGGGTCTATCCTTGAATAGGCTCTCTTAAGCTCAGAGGTGACATTTATACCTCCTGCTGTCTCTATCATATCATTTACAAAAGAGTCTTTACCCGGGCACATTACCGGGTCATGCCATATCTCCATATATACTCTGGGCTTCTTGTCCTCTGCAATGCCGGAAGTAAGATTATTTAATCTGCTCATAGTCTCTTTTATGCTTTTTGCGAGTAACCGTGACTGCCTCCCTTTCCCTGTAACGCGGCCCAGCTCCTCTATAGAAAATATAAGCTCATTAAGATTCACCGGGTCAACATTTATGTAATCTATTTCAAGGCTTGAGAGTATATTTTTGACATGCTCCTGCTCCATGCCTGTCAATATCACCAGGTCCGGCTTAAGAAGTATTATCTTCTCAATGTTCGGGTTACTAAAAGAACCGACCTTCTCCTTTTTCCTTGCCTGTAGAGGCCATGAGCAGAAGCTCGAGACCCCCACTATCTCCTTATCAAGCCCCAGGGCAAATAGTATTTCAGTGGTAGCAGGCGTTATGGATACTATTCTTAATTTCGGCAGGCTCTCTGCGAAAATATTACCGCAGGTAAGCTGTAATAACACAAAAAAGACAACTGCAGCCTTTATCAGCCTATACATGGCTTATCTTTCCCCTTATATACTTTAAGGCGTATCCTGCCTCGTCCTCAAACAAGCTTGACTGCATTGTCAGGGCACCCATGCCTATAACCACGTTTGCCATAACCCTGTCATCAGTAACAACCCTTATGCCGCTCTTATCATCATGCTTATACACAATGGATTCTATAACAGTGTCCGCGCTCTCCCCTTTTTTTGAAAAAATAGTCATGGGATTGCCTTCTTCAGTAGTGCGCTTTGCCTGGTTGCCGTCATAGACAATTATACCATTAACCTCGTAATGGTCACACTAGGCTGCCGCCATGCCATATCAGGTATCACGCGCAAACTCTATGCTCTTTTGGCTTGCTGTTAAAAGTTTGGGTATCTGATGAATCAGGTTATATCCATCAATAATGAGGTATGAGGACACGATAAAATATACCTTTGCCTGCCAGGCAGACTGTTGTAACTATAATTGCGGCTATGCATACACCCGTCATTATCGCCAAAAAAGCGTATCGCAGGCGCAATTTAAACAGGGTCGCTGCAACACAGCCTGTCCAGGCGCCTGTTATCGGAAGGGGTATTGCGACAAACAGTATAAGCCCCAGGAACTCGTATTTCTCAATAAGAGCTGACCTTTTTTTTGTCCGCGCATAAAGCCAGTCAAAAAATTTTTTAAAAATCCAGAACCTCCTCAAATACGATGAAACGGGTTCCAGCAAAAAAAGTACGGGAATAACAGGCAGGAGATTTCCTATAATTGAAAAGAGTACGGCCTCTTTTGTTTCCAGGCCCATAGATAAACCTATAGGTATTGCCCCTCTCAACTCGAGTACAGGCAGGGCTGCCACTATGAAAACTATAATCTCCTTTGGAAGGAAGGCCAGTGTATTTAAGAGTGATTCCACCATAATTAATTCTCAAACATTATTCTTGTCAGGAAACGTAAAAAACGAAACGTATCCCTGACCGGCCGAATACTGCTCTTCTCCTTGCCGTATATGGACTTTATGGGCACGGAATTTATCTTAAAACCGCTTCTTGCCAGTTTTACAAGAATCTCTGACTCCACCTCGAATTTACGTGCTTTTATAGCCACTTTCGATAAGGCGTCTTTTGTAAACAGCCTGTACCCGCACTGGGTATCAGGTATATTCTGACGGCATATCGCGGATATTACAGAAGACATAAACTTATTAGTCAGTACGCGCGCTATGGGCATGCCTTTGGGAGCATTCATCCTGTTGCCGAGGACCACGCAATCAGGCTCTTTTTTTATCTTGTCCAGAAATACGGGTATGTCAGAGGGGTCATGCTGGCCATCCGCGTCCATGCTTATTATAATATCGTAACTATTATTAATCGCGTAATCAAACCCCTTCTTTAGAGAGAGCCCCTTACCGCACCTGAGGCCATGATGAATCACATGGGCCCTGGTCACCTTTGCCTCTGAAAGCGTGTTATCCTGTGAACCATCATCAACTACAATCGCGTCAATACCCCGGTCTATCACGCCGTTTATGACATGCTTTATATTCTTGCCTTCATTAAAAGCGGGAATTACAGCACATGCCTTCATATAGCTTTTAGACCTTTCCTCTGCCGATTCTTTCCCAAAAGCGTTTAAAAACAAACCACTGCTGGGGGTACTCCCTTACAATAGATTCTATGACAGCTACTATCTTTTCGGTTATGTGTATTAAATCCTCATGCTCGTCCTTTGTGTGCACGGGCATTATAGGCTTGAGAATCTTGAGCGTGAATGTATCATCATCATTACGGACCATAAAAACCGGTACAACGGGAGAATCACATCTCCTGCAAAAGAGCGCGGGGCCTTTTGGGATAATAGTCTTTTTACCAAAAAACCGCGTCTTAAAACCATTATCAAAATAATCCCTGTCGCTTACCAGGGCAACTGTTTCATTATTTGCAAGGGCCTTGAAACACCTTCTCACTGAAATGCCCACCGGTATCACGCCTACGCCTTTCGCCTGTCTCTGCTTTACAAAAAAGTCATCAACGTTGGCGTGCTTGTGCGTAAGAGCTACCACATTAAGCGGAAAACCTATTTCCGCGAGAACCACGCCCCCGAGCTCCCAGTTGCCTATATGCGCGGATGCGAGAATGGCGCCTTTTTTCTGTTTTAACACCTCATCAAGATAACCCCTGCCTTCTATCCTGACAAACTTTTTTATATACTCCTTGTCAATCACAGAGAACCTGAAAAAGTCCACAAGGTATTTTCCGAAGTTCACGAATATCTTTGATG
>CAZBMI010000072.1:0-6355 GCA_964492885.1 uncultured Planctomycetia bacterium
TCCTGTTGAAGGCGTATTTGTCGAGATAGGGCTTACCCCGAACTCGGGGTTTGCCGGTAATATAAAGAAGAATGAACCCGGCGAAATAGAAGTAAACTGCGCCTGCGAAACAGATGTGCCGGGCGTGTTCGCCGCGGGCGATGTGACCAACGTAATAGAAAAACAGGTGATTATAGCCGCGGGAGAAGGCGCCAAGGCCGCGCTCTCCGCCTTTCATTACCTTGTAAGGAATAAGGCATAATAATATGATAGTCTGTTCGGAGATAGCAGGGCTTTTGCAGGAGTATAATCTAAAGCGCAAAAACATAAGAAAGCGCTTAAGAGAGCTTAACAGGTTCGAGAGCCTGTCTGACAGGGGTCTCTTTGAAGAGCTTGTATTCTGCCTGTTTACCCCGGGCTCGAAAGCCGTAAATGCCGACAAGGCTGTAAAGAAGTTAAAAGGCAGAAAAATGCTTTACAGCTCCGGTAAAGATGAGATAGCCCTGCTTATCAGGGGGCTGGTAAGATTTCATAACAACAAAGCGCGTTACCTCGTATGCGCGCGGGAGTTTTTTACCGACAAGAAGAAGCTCAGGATAAAAGAGAGATTAGCCCGCAAAGACCCTTTGTCCGTGAGAGAATACCTGGTAGGCAATATAAAAGGGTTAGGCTACAAGGAGGCAGGGCATTTCATGCGTAATATCGGTTTGGGCAGAGACATAACGATACTTGATACCCATGTCCTTAAAAACCTGAAAAACTTTAATGTGATAAAGGATATACCCGTATCCATAAGCAGGAAACTCTATTTTCGCACAGAAGAGAGGATGAGGCGGTTTGCCAAAGATATAAACATACCGCTTGATGAGCTGGACCTTCTCTTCTGGTCCAGGCAGACGGGTTTTATTTTTAAATAATTTTTTCACAATTTCTCTTGACAGGAGAGCGTAAAAAAGGTATCATATGACCTTATTCGTGAAAAAAGGCACGAACTTTGTGAAAAAGATTACAATATATGAACAAGAAGAAAGTCCCGCAGGGAACAATATCACGCTTATTCGCGTATTTGAGAGAACTCAGGAAGCTCTCAAGCCTTAACATAAGAACGATATCGTCATCAGAGCTGGGAGAGAGGTTAAACTTAAGCGACGCGCAGATAAGAAAAGACTTAGGCCATTTCGGCAGTTTCGGTACAAGCGGGGCGGGTTATAACATAGAAGACCTTAAAAAAGCGCTTGAGAAGATACTGGGTAAAGACAAGCAGTGGGATATATGCATAGTAGGTATCGGCCATTTAGGCTCCGCGCTTTTAGGGTACCAGGGTTTCAAGAACCACAATTTATATATAACAGCTGCTTTTGACTCGGATGCCAGGAAAATAGGCAAGGTTTACGGGAATATAAAGATAGAGCCGATTGACAAAATAAAGCAGGTTATACCCCGAAAGCGCATATCAATAGCCATACTGGCAACACCTGCTAACGCCGCGCAGAAAATGGCAGATGAGCTTATATCCTCAGGCATTGAGTGCGTTATGAACTTTACGCCTGTTAAGCTCGATGTCCCGGAACATATCAGGGTTGAGGATGTTGACCTTTCGCATACTTTGGAGAATTTGACATATTTTGCCAATACCGGTAAATAGTAATATTTATAATGTTTCTTAACAGGAGGGTTTAAAATGGCGAAGATTCTTATGGTTGATGATGATAAAGAGTTTCTTGCTTCCGCAAAAGACCTGCTTGAAGGAAAAGGGCATGAGGTATCTTTAGCGTATAACGCCAAAGACGCGGAGTCTGCAGCTCTTTCCGGGGATTTCGATATCGTATTTCTCGATGTAATGATGGACGAGGCGGATGACGGCATAGCCCTTGCGCATAATCTTAAGAAGAAAGGCGTAAAAGCGCCTCTTATCATGTTAAGCAATGTAAGCAAGGTTAGCGGTTATGAATACGGGAAATGTGACGAGGCCCTGCCATGCAGTGGTTTTCTCGAAAAGCCGATAAGGCCCGAAGAGCTGGGGGCAAAGGTAGATTCTCTGCTAAACAAAGACAAGGAGTAATAGGATATGGCAAAACAGTGCGCTGTAGGCAAGAAGATAATCAAGGACGGCAAGGAGGTATATGTATGCGATACCACCCGCTCAAAACTCCTGCCCGCTTTACAGGAGATACAGGATAAGAAAGGCTATATACCTGATAAGGATATGCAGGTAATCGCGGATAACTTCGGCATACATCCTGTAGAGGTATATTCCGTAGTCACTTTTTATTCTTTCCTTACCACAAAGAAGAAGGGAAAACACATCATACGCGTAAGCAGCTGCATGCCTTGTATAATGGCAGGCAGTAAAAGAATAGAAAAGGAGTTTGAAAAGGCGTTGCGCATAAAGATGGGTGAGACTACAAAAGATAAGAAGTTTACATTAGAAGAGACCGCGTGCATAGGCATGTGTGACCAGGCCCCTGCCGCTTTAGTGGATGATAAGCTTGTAGGCAGCCTTACGCCTAAAAAGGTAAAAGAGATAATACGCAATATATAATATATTAACGGGAGAAGAGATGCAGATAAAGAGAGAAGGTTTGGTACTATTTAGTGATATCGAGAAATACTCAGGCCTGAAAAAGGCTCTTACCATGGATAAGTCAGACATATTAGGCGAGGTAAGAAACTCTAATTTAAAGGGCAGGGGCGGCGCCGGTTTTCCTACGGGCGTAAAATGGAACTTAGTTGCCGCGGCACAGTGTGATGCGAAATACGTTGTCTGCAATGCTGATGAAGGAGAGCCGGGCACATTCAAAGACAGGGTTCTTTTGAATGAGTATGCAGAACTTGTTTTTGAAGGCATGATTATAGCCGCGTATACCTGCACAGCGCGGGAAGGGTATTTTTATTTAAGGGGAGAGTATAAATCATTCGTGCCTCAGCTTGAGAAGGTATTAAAGGCAATGAGGAAAGAAGGCTTACTCGGCAGAGACATCCTGGGCAGGAAAGGTTTTAATTTTGACATAGAGATTCGTTTAGGCTCAGGCGCTTATATTTGCGGTGAAGAGACAGGTTTGATAGAATCATTGGAAGGAAACCGCGGGGAGCCCAGGAACAAGCCCCCGTTTCCTGTAAATACCGGCTATAACGGCTGTCCCACGGTATTAAATAATGTCGAGACATTCGCGGTTATCCCGCATATTATGTCAAAGGGCGCGGGCTGGTTTAAAGGAATAGGTACTGAAAAATCAGCAGGCACAAAGCTTATAAGCATTTCAGGGGCTTGTAAAAAGCCCGGTGTGTATGAGATAGAATTCGGTACTACTATTAAGGATATATTAAAGACAGCCGGCGCAAAAGACGCCAAGGCTGTATCAGCAGGCGCGTCAGGTGATTGCGTTGTGGCTTCGCGCTTTAACAGGATACTCGGCTTTGAGGACTTTTCAACAGGCGGCTCTATGATAGTATATGGAAAAAATACAAGCATGCTGGAGGCTGTGGAGAACGCGTTAAGGTTTTTTGAAGACGAAAGCTGCGGCCAGTGCACCCCGTGCAGGGAGGGCATACCGGTTCTTTTAGAGGGCATAGAGCTTATTAAGAAAGGCGAGTGCCCAAAGGATTATCTTCAGGATTTGTTATCTCTGTCAGAGACTATGCAGCTTGCCTCAAAATGCGGGTTAGGGCAATCAAGCCCGAATATGTTTGTTTCAGTAATTAATAATTTCAAGAAAGAATACACCTTATCAAAAACACCCAAAAAGGAGAGGCCGTTCAATGGATAATAAGAGACCTTTTGCTCACGATACATCAAGGGCGCCTATCAGCCAGAGAAGGCATGAGGTTGAGAAGGCAGAGAACGGGACTATGGGCGCGAATGTAACAGTCACCATAGACGATATTAAGGTAAGCGTTCCGATAGGGAGCACTATCCTGGACGCCGCTAAGAAGGTCAATATAAAGATACCTACTCTTTGCCAGCATGATGACTTGTGCCTTGCGGGTGTCTGCAGGGTGTGTGTGGTCGAGGTAGAAAAAGAGCGCACTCTCCAGGCGTCATGTTCCTATCCTATATTCAAGCCCATAAAGGTAAAGACCTATTCCGCGAGAGTAAGAAGGGCAAGGCGCAATATTATTCAGCTTTTGCTTAAGAACCATTATGGAGAGTGTTATTCATGCGCCAGGAACAACAACTGCGAATTACAGGCCCTTGCCAAGGAATATGGAATAACCTCCTATACTTTCGGGCACATAGACCAGCCCAGGTATGAGAAGGACGAGTCAAGTTATTCTGTTGTAAGGGATATGAACAAGTGCGTGCTGTGCCGGCGTTGCGTAAGAAGCTGTATTGACTTGCAGGAAGTGGGAGTGCTTGAGGCCGCGCACAGAGGCGCTGATACCAAGATAGAGACATATCTTGACAAGCCTTTAAATGATGTAATATGTATAAACTGCGGCCAGTGTATAAACAGGTGTCCAACAGGCGCGTTGAAAGCAAAGGACCCTGCCGAAGAAGTCTGGAGGGCCATTGAAGACCCTGACAAGCATGTTATCATACACACGGCCCCTTCTCCCCGCGCCGCGATTGGCGAGGAGTTCGGGCTTCCCGCAGGCACAAGCGTCACAAAGAAACTCAACACAGCGATAAAGAGAGTAGGCTTTAACAAGGTATTTGACACAAACTTTACGGCTGACCTTACTATTATGGAAGAAGGTACCGAGCTTCTGTTAAGGCTTAAGTCAGCGGTTTTGGATAAGGATAAATCCGTGAAACTGCCCCAGCTTACATCATGCTCACCCGGCTGGGTAAAGTTTATAGAGCACTTCTACCCTGAAAAATTAGGACACGTATCATCAGCAAAAAGCCCTCAGCAGATGTTCGGTGCTATTGTAAAGACATGGTATGCAAAGCGCAACAAAATTGACCCTAAGAAGATAGTCTCAGTCTCTCTTATGCCGTGCTCCGCGAAGAAGTTCGAATGCGAGCGCCCGGAGATGGATGATTCAGGCTTTAAAGACGTGGATTACGCGCTTACCACAAGAGAGCTTGCCGGAATGATAAAAGAGTGCGGCATAGACCTGCCGAACCTGCCTGATTCTGATTTTGACGACCCGCTTGGCATAGGAACAGGAGCAGGCCTTGTATTCGGCGCGACAGGCGGTGTTATGGAGGCGGCGATAAGAACAGCTTACGAGCTTGTGACAGGAGAAGAGGTCCCGTTTGATAAACTACGCGTAATGCCCGTAAGGGGCATGGAAGGAATAAGGAGAGCCGAGCTTCCCATAAAGAAGGCTGTTAAGGACTGGAAGTTTTTAGAGGGCGCTACTTTAAAGGTCATGATAGGCCATGGGACCGCCAACGCCAAGAAGATTATGGAGATGCTGTGTGAGGGCAAGCTCGATGATTACCACTTTATCGAGATAATGGCATGTCCCGGCGGGTGCTTAGGAGGCGGAGGCCAGCCTATCCCAACAAGCCCTGAGATAAGAGAGGCGCGCGCGAAAGCGATATACGCTGAAGACGAGGGGCTGAAGATACGCAAATCGCACGAAAACCCGATAATAAAACAGATATACAAAGAGTTTCTTAAAGAAGGCCCGTGCGGCCACTTAAGCCACAAGCTTCTGCATACAAGTTATTTAAGCCGCGGCAAGTGGATCGGTAAAAAACCAAAAGCAACTACAGGGGGCAGTGTATGAGATTGCCGCGCCCTTGACATTTTCAATGTCAAGGGCTCGCAATGACAACCCGTGTCATTGCGAGGAGGCGAAGCCGACGAAGCAATCCCAACCAATATATGAATCAAAAAGGGGGTGCGTTATGCAGTACGATACAAAGAAGACCCTGAATGAATTCGGGGACCTTATGCTTGATATCGCGAAGGCTGTGCCCGAGCAGTATAAAGCGTTCCTGGCTGAGAAAGAGTCTTTTACAAAGACCGGAAAGGTTGATGAAAAGACCAAGTGGCTGCTTCTTCTGGTATCCAGTGTTACGCAGAAATGCCCTGTATGTATACCTCGCGCAGTAAAGCACTGCTTAGAAAACGGCTGGAGAAAAGAAGAGATGCTTGAGGCATGCATGGTAGCTGTACTGGTAGGCGGCTCGAGCGTTATGACTTATGTAACATTAGTTGATAAGGCTATAAACGATTTAAGCTGATATTATACTTTATATATCCTAAAGGCAAGGACATTACTATCTGAGCTCAAGGGATAAGGGTTTTAAAGAAAACAGGGACTCCCTATCCTTAGTCTTAAGAAAGAGCGAGGATAGGGATTTTTTTATTTTACACAGGAAAGAAAAAGATGGAAAAACGTTTGGGTTTTGTAGGCGTCATAATTGAGAACAGAAAAGAGAACGCGCCTAAGGTAAATTCCATATTATCAGCGCACA
>CAZBMI010000073.1:0-6321 GCA_964492885.1 uncultured Planctomycetia bacterium
GATGGTACCTATGTTAAGGTGAGGTTTGGTTCTTAAAAATTTTTCCTTTGCCATTTTTATCTCCTTTTATCCTAAATTTACTATCTTTTCAGCTATGAATAACGGAACCTCGTTGTAATAAGCAGGCTCCATAATATAAGTTCCTCTTCCCTGTGTTAAGCTGCGCAAGGCTGTGGCATATCCAAAGGTCTCTGCCAGCGGCACAAAGCCCCTTATAGCCTGTGTATTTCCTCTCGGCTTTATGGACTCTATCTTGCCCCTGCGGGAATTATAATCAGCTATAACGTCCCCTAAAAACTCTTCAGGCACTATAATCTCTATATTCATAACAGGCTCCAAGAGCATTGATGAGCCTTTTCTGAGGGCGTCATTTAAAGCTATGGACGCCGCTGCCTTAAAAGACATTTCAGAGGAGTCCACATCATGATACGAACCGTCAATAAGTTTTACATGTATATCGGTAACAGGATATCCTGCCAATATACCGTTTCGCGAGGCGTCCATTACCCCTTCTTTTACAGCCGGTATAAATTCACGCGGTATTATGCCTCCTTTTATCCTGCTCTCAAAAACAACACCCGTTCCCCTCTCTCCTGTCTCAACATCAAAGACAACATGGCCGTACTGCCCGTGACCACCTGTCTGCTGAATAAACTTTCCGACAGAGCTTGCGCGGTTCTTGATAGTCTCCTTATAAGCAACCTCGGGCTTTCCTGTGTTTGCCCTTAGATTAAATTCCTGCTTCATCCTGTCAACTATAACCTCAAGGTGTAATTCACCCATGCCACCGATAATAGTCTGGCCTGTATCCTTATCATACCTTACCCTGAAAGAAGGGTCTTCTTCTTCAATCTTCTTAAGGACCACCCCTAATTTATCCTGGTCCTGCTTTGCCTTTGGCTCTATTGCCATAAAGAGCACGGGCTCCGGAAAATGCATGCTCTCAAGAATAACAGGATGCTTTTCATCGCATATAGTATCACCTGTGGCGGTCTCTTTTAAGCCTACGGCTGCCGCTATGTCACCTGCGTAAACAGTCTCGATTATCTCCTGTTTATTGGCGTGCATCTTTACTATCTTGCCTACCCTCTCCTTCTTATCTTTGGATGAATTATACGCATAAGTGCCTGACCTGAATGAACCTGAATAGACCCTGAAATACGTGAGCTTGCCAACATACGGGTCAGATACTATCTTAAAGGCAAGCGCTGCAAAGGGCTCATTCTTATCTGCCCTGCATGCCCTTTTAGAATCATCTTTACGGTCAATGCCTTCCATGGCCGGCACTTCAAGGGGCGAGGGAAGATAATCACACACAGCATCAAGCAAGAGCTCCTGGCCTTTATTGCGCAATGAGCTTCCGCATAATACAGGTACAAATTTAAGTTTAAGCGCACCCTGCCTTAATGCCTCTTTTATCTCATCCTCTGTAATGCTATTTTCATCTTTTACATACTTATCCATAATCTCATCATCTATATCTGCTATAGACTCGAGCATCTTATGTCTGTACTCGTTTGCCTGCTCTGTGTATTCATCCGGTATCTTAACAATATCGAATTTCTCCTGCTCACCGGTATCTTTATATATGATTGCCTTGAAGCTCACAAGGTCTATTATGCCTTTGAAATCCGCTTCCGATCCTATGGGCAGCTGTATCGGAACTCCCTTTGCGTCTAAATACTTTTTCATCTGTTCTACAACAGCGAAGAAATCCGCGCCTGTCCTGTCCATCTTATTTACATAAGCTATTCTCGGTACCTTGTAACTGTCTGCCTGCCTCCACACGGTCTCGCTCTGAGGCTCAACGCCGCCTACTGCGCAGAATATCACCACACCACCGTCCAGCACGCGCAAAGACCTCTCTACCTCTACGGTAAAATCGACATGGCCGGGGGTATCTATTATATTGATATCGCAGCCTTTCCAGTGGCATGCTGTGCTGGCTGATGTAATAGTTATGCCGCGCTCCTGTTCCTGCTCCATCCAGTCCATTGTAGCGGTTCCGTCATCAACCTGACCCAGCCTGTATATCCTGCCTGTAAGGTAGAGCATTCTCTCGGTAGTCGTGGTCTTGCCTGCGTCAATATGCGCCATAATACCGATGTTTCTCAATTTTTCCAGACCTTGATACTCTTTCATAGCTGGTCTCTTTTTTTTAATCTCTAATACTGTTATCATAATTTCGGCACCCGGTATTCGGAGTTCGGCTATAACCGCTAACCGAAAACCTATAACCGAATATTACCACTTAAAATGGCTGAAGGCCTTGTTGGCCTCTGCCATCTTATGTGTATCCTCCTTCTTCTTAACTGCAGAACCTTGTTTCTGGTAAGCGTCAAAAAGTTCGTTCGCGAGCCTCTCGCTCATGGGCCCGCCCTTACGGAGCCTGGCAAAGTTTCTCAACCAGCGCATGGCAATAGCTATTCCGCGGGCATGGTTTACTTCAATAGGCACCTGGTATGTTGCTCCGCCTACGCGCCTTGATTTAAGCTCAAGCATGGGCCGGACATTGTCAAGGCACCGCTGAAATAACTCAAGAGTGTTATCCTTACCGGCCTTTTTTTGTAATCCCGCGAATGCCTGGTAGACTATCTTCTCGGCAGTAGCTTTCTTGCCCCTCTCCATGACTATGTTTATAAATTTAGATATAAGCTCAGACTTGTATTTCGGGTCCGGCAACACTCTTCTCTTGTCTGCCCTTCTTCTTCTCATTATTATTTCCTCTTTATCAAGCTTGTATGATTACGAGAGCCTTTTAAGAAGCCGCGTTCGGCTTAGGTCTCTTTGCTCCGTATTTGGAGCGGCTCTTCTTCCTGTTTGCGACTCCCTGTGTATCAAGAATACCTCTTACTATATGGTATCTCACGCCCGGAAGGTCTTTAACCTTGCCGCCTCTTACAAGCACTATTGAGTGCTCCTGCAGATTATGGCCCTCACCCGGTATGTATGATGTAACTTCTATTCCGTTTGTAAGCCTTACCCTTGCTATCTTTCTCAGCGCTGAATTAGGCTTCTTGGGTGTCTGCGTCTTTACCTGAAGGCATACGCCTCTTCTCTGCGGCGAGGATCTCAGGGCCGGCGATTTTGTCTTCGAAGTTGTAAACTTTCTTCCTTTTCTTATTAACTGGTTTATTGTTGGCATATTATCTTATCTACTCCTTCTGTGAAGCTACCTCGGCATCTTTTGCCTTCTGTTTCTCTTTTTTAGCCTCATCTACCTTCTTTATAAGCTCTATATTTCTATTCTCCTCAAAGCCCGTTCCTGCCGGTATCAGATGCCCCATTATGACGTTCTCTTTAAGGCCTGAGAGCGTATCAACTTTACCGCTTGCCGCTGCCTCTGTAAGTATGCGTGTTGTCTCCTGGAAACTTGCCGCGGATATAAAACTCTCTGTACTTAACGAAGCCTTTGTTATCCCAAGCAATATAGGGGTTGCTTTTGCGGGTTTCTTATTTTTCTTTAAAGCCTTCTGATTTCCCTCTATAAAAGCTGTCTTATCAACATTGGAACCTACCAGGAAGTCGGTATCACCCGCGTCATCTATCCTTACCTTCTTAAGCATCTGCCTTACTATAACCTCTATATGCTTATCATTTATCTTAACACCCTGTAAGCGGTAAACCTCCTGGACCTCGTTTACAAGATACTCCTGCAATGATTTATCGCCTGAAACTTTAAGTATGTCCTGCGGCACAACCGGCCCGTCTATAAGCTGCTGGCCCGCGTAAACCCTGTCACCTTTATAAACATTCAAGTGCTTGCCATGAGGGATAAGGTACTCTTTTGTCATGTTTGTAGAGCTCTTTACAATTATTCTTCTCTGGCCTTTCTTTGACCCTCCGAACTCAACTATACCGTCTATCTCGCTTATAATAGCCGGGTCTTTCGGCTTTCTTGCCTCAAAAAGCTCCGCGACCCTTGGAAGCCCCCCTGTTATATCTCTTGTTTTTGTTACAACGCGAGGCGTCTTCGCGAGCAAATCACCTGCTTTTACATGAGCTGAGTTCTTAACAAGTATATGAGCGCCTGCGGGTATGGGGTATAACGCTACTACCTCTTTCTTGTCATTCTGTATAACTATCTGCGGATGGTATTCACCTTTATGCTCTATAATAACCGTATCTATCAGCTTTGTCTGCGGATCTGTCTCCTGACGCATGGTAAGACCTTCTTTGATATCCTCGAATCTTACCGTGCCTGCCATCTCAGTAAGTATAGGAGACATATAAGGATCCCACTTGACAAATATAACATCCTTTTTTACAGAGTTGTTCTCTTTCACGGCTATAATAGCCCCGTGAGGTATAGGGTAACGCTCAAATTCCCTTCCGCTTTCGTCATTAATAGATACCTGGCCGTTACGGTTTAATACTATTATCTCGCCTGTATCAGCCTTTTCGACTGTCCTTAAATTATGATACCTTACTATGCCCTCATTCTTTGATTTAATAAACGCCTGCTCAATGACCCTGCTTGCTGTTCCTCCGATATGGAAGGTCCTCATAGTAAGCTGTGTTCCGGGCTCGCCTATTGACTGCGCGGCTACTATACCTATGGCCTCTCCTTTTTCCACAAGCCTTGTAGTTGCCAGGTTTCTGCCATAACATTTTACACAGACGCCCTTTTTGGCCTCGCAGGTTAAAACGCTTCTTATCCTTATGCGCTCTATACCGGCTGTCTCAATACGCTCTGCCTTCTCCTCATCTATCTCTGTTCCCGCTTCAACTATAAGCTCATCAGTTATAATGTCAACAATATTGTCGCAGGCGACTCTTCCTATTATCCTCTCCTTAAGGCTTACTACAACCTCATCACCCTCTATGATAGCGCTTATCAGAATGCCGTTTAGAGTCTTGCAGTCATCTTCTGTTATGATAACATCCTGGGCGACATCAACAAGCCTTCTTGTAAGATATCCTGAATCAGCTGTCTTTAAAGCTGTATCAGCAAGCCCTTTTCTCGCGCCGTGTGTTGATATAAAGTATTCGAGTACTGTAAGGCCTTCGCGGAAATTCGCTGTAATAGGATACTCTATAATCTCTCCTGACGGCTTTGCCATAAGCCCTCTCATGCCTGCAAGCTGCCTTATCTGCTGCCTTGAGCCTCTGGCGCCTGAGTCCGCCATCATATATATAGGGTTAAATGAACCGAGATTATCTATAACCTTTTCAGAGACAACATCAGTAACATGCGTCCAGATATCGACTATCTTGTTATAGCGCTCGCGGTCGGTTATTATACCTTTTCTGTACTGAGACTGCACGTCGTTTACCTGTTTTTGAGCGTCATCTATAATCTTCTTCTTCTCGGGTAAGAGCTTTAAATCATCCACAGATATGGAAAGCCCTGCCTTTGTAGCCCAGCTGAAACCAAGCCCTTTAAGATCATCCAAAAGCATGACTGTCCTTGTATGCCCGAATCGTTTATAACAAATCTTTATAAGGCCTGATATCTTTTTCTTGCTCATGATGTCATTTAAAAACGGCAGTTCCTGCGGCAGTACCTTGTTTAGTATTATCCTTCCGGGAGTGGTCTCTAAAATTTTATCACCTATACTCACCTTAATAAGCGCGTGTATATGGACCTGGTTATCATCATAAGCGGATATAACCTCATCAACTGATGAGAATATCATGCCTTCTCCCTTTTCTCCGCCTTTCTCCTTGGTTATATAGTGCAGGCCGATAACTATATCCTGCGTAGGGGATACGATAGGCTCGCCGCTTGAAGGAGAGAATACGTTGTTCGATGCCATCATAAGAAGCCTTGTCTCCATCTGCGATTCTATGGACAAGGGTACATGCACAGCCATCTGGTCACCGTCAAAATCAGCATTAAAGGCTGAACAAACAAGCGGGTGTATCCTGATAGCCTTTCCTTCAATCAGGACCGGTTGAAAAGCCTGTATGCCGAGTCTATGCAGGGTAGGGGCCCTGTTTAACAGTATAGGATGGTCAGCTATGACTTCTTCAAGTATGTCCCAAACCTCGAGCTTTGCCTTTTCAACCATTCTTTTGGCGCTCTTAATAGTATGGACAAATCCTCTCTCTTTCAGCTTCTTGATTATAAAGGGCTCAAATAGTTCAAGGGCCATCTTTTTAGGCAGGCCGCACTGGTGAAGCTTGAGCTCCGGGCCTATTACAATTACAGACCTTCCGGAATAGTCAACTCTTTTGCCTAAGAGGTTCTGCCTGAATCTGCCCTGCTTGCCTTTGAGCATATCGCTTAAAGATTTCAAGGGCCTGTTTCCAGTGCCTAAGACCGGCCTTCCGTGCCTGCCGTTATCAAAGAGCGCGTCAACAGCCTCCTGGAGCATC
>CAZBMI010000074.1:0-6296 GCA_964492885.1 uncultured Planctomycetia bacterium
TGTTGCCGGGCAATATGCGCGTCTATTTCAGGAAGCCACTATAATACGCGTCCTTCCTCCTCTTTGCCTCTGAATAAAAATTTAAAGACCTTTTTGACAAATTTGAACATAACCTTTAAAAACCATATAGAAAATATAATAAACCCTATTACGCATACTGCCGCAATAACAGGATGCTTCATTACAAGATACAGCATGGTAAGCACAAGCCCGTCTTCCGTAATACTGGCAACCGAATTGCTAACAGGTTCGGGAGACGTATTAATAGCCACGCGTGTGGTAGCTTTTGTTACATGCGAATCAGCGGCAACTGTTCCCGTAAGCAGGGCAACGGGTATCTGCGCAACAGGGCCCATATCCGCTGTTGCCATAAAGCCCAATAACGCGCCTCCTGCGGGCCTAATAAAAGTGTGTATGCTATCCCATGCCGAGTCAACAACAGGTATCTTATCGGCAAAAAACTCAACAGCAAACATAATAATAGCCACTGCTATGACTAACGGGTGTGAAACCGCGTCCATATTACCGGGTAAGGTTACCATGCCTAGCCTGTCAGCAATACCTAATCCGGCAACAGTCAGGTAGAGGTTTACACCTGATGCCCATGAACTCCCTAATAACACGCCGATATTACTAAGGGCTTCCAATCTATTTTCCTCCAAAGGGGAGTTTTAACTTATCTGTCAGGTTTCCCGCTGTATCCGTAAGCGTCTTTCCTGCCGCACCTAATGCCTCACCGGCCCTGGATGTCGCCTGTGTTGTAAGGTGCCTTGCCGATTCAAGGGTATTTCCGACTGTATCCTTAAGCCCGCTTATATCAAGATTAATAAGCTTTCCTATTGTAGTATTTGTAACAACCTTGAGCACTATAAGATTTACAAGCGCGTTCGGGTCAGTGATATTCTCATATCTTTCGTCAAGGTCTATGTTAAAAGTCAGAACACGCGGGGTACTGCCTGTTGTATAATCCTTAAAGACAACCCTTCCTATCTTAAGCTCAAGCTGGTCTATCTTAAAATTAGCAGGCTTGCCTTTTGCCTCTTTGGCAGACGGTTCCTTAGCGCCGGCCTGCTGGATACTTTTTAGAGAGTCGAGGTTAAGCTTACCATCTTTATTCTTTATGATAGTGCACTCTTTCAGGTTAAATCTCACATCATATAAATGCACGTGCCCTTTTAATATTGCCGGCAGGTCATAGTCAACATATATCTCCGGCGCTTCAACCATCAGCTTATCCTCAAAACCCTTAGGATTATACAGGCGCAATTCCTTTATGCCGGCAAATGTCTTTAATATGCCTACATTTAAACCGCCTATATCAAGCTTAAGCCCTGTCACCATTTCTGAGGCCTTTTCAACACCAGCCTTTATTATAAAGTTCTTTATGCCTGAGAGAACCAGAAGCACTACTACTATTCCGGCTATAATAATACCTGTTTTCTTCAACATGCTCATTCCTCCCTCCCCTTTTTATCTCTTAAAATCTCGCGTTAAGGCTTATTGCCAGGGCCTCTGAATCAAAAAAACTTGCTTCAGCATTAACCCACATCTTCTCGGTTACAGGTATATCAACACCCGCTATAAGCCCTACGCTCTTGTCTGTATCAGACATATGTCGCTTCCTGTTATTGTCAATCCAGTTGATATAATCTGTACGCGACAAGCGCGTACCTGCATAAGGCGTAAAGCAGGAAAAATCATAAGAACCCAGCAGCGAGACCTGCCAGTCATCAAGCACTGCTTTATACTTTTTCCCATCCTGGCGCGCTGTAGCAGGATGAACGCTTATATGCTGAAAACCTGTAACAAATTTTATCTTATCCTGCTCGTATAACCGTATCCGAAAGCCATACCCGCCGTCAAATCTCGCGCTGTAATCTACGTTATCCTTCGCAGCGCTGTAACGTTTGATATCTCCTACGCCGACTTTAAGGTCCAGGCTTAACCAGTCCAATATGCCGTATGTTACCAGAAGAAAACTCTGCCTGCTCTTTACCTTTCCCTGACTCGACTCAAGCTCTCTTTCAAAAATCATATAGCCTTCAAGTCCTGAAAAGAACTCACCTTTAGACGGCATCTTTGTGCCGTAGCACGGGGCAGAATAAGCTGATACCGGCCAAAAAAGAGCTATAATAAGGAATATAAGACCAAGGGGCTTGTTCATTATTATATATTTTACCACTTTTAAGCCCCCTGACAAGCGAAATAATGCCGTGAACAGCTATTCATATATAACAATATTTTTTTTCTATGCATTGGGTGGTTTTCGCAGGAACGTTCACAACCCCCAGCGTGGGTTGCCCCCAAAACCGGCAAATGTAATCGTTTGTGCATTAATTGCAGCAAGTCATTTTGTCGCAAATAACCGTTCTATTGACAATTAAAGGATATTGCTATAACATAATGGAGTTATGGCAGGTAATGCGCGGGATATATACAAGAAATGCGTCCTTTGCCCGAGAAGATGCGGGGTCGACAGGACAAAAGGCGAGACCGGATTCTGCAAAGCTGATTCCGAAGTCGTTGTGGCCTCATACATGCTGCATTGCTTTGAAGAGCCTCCCATAAGCGGCAAAAACGGCTCAGGGGCTATATTCTTCAGCTTTTGCACAGGCCGCTGCTGTTTTTGCCAAAATTATACTTACAGCCGCGGAAAATACGGCAAAACAGTATCAATCCTCAAGCTGGCTGATATTATGCTTGAACTTCAGCAAAAAGGCGCCCACAATATCAACCTGGTCTCTCCCTCTCATTACGCGCCGTCAATAATAGAGGCCATAGACATAGCAAAGGCCAAAGGCCTGAAGATACCGATAGTCTATAATACAAATGGCTATGAGTCAAAAGAGACTATGAACATGCTAAAGAATTATATTGATATATACATGCCTGACGCGAAATATTCTGATGATTCTCTTGCTGAAAAACAGTGCGGCTTTATAGACTACAGCAGGCACAATATAACAGCCCTTAAAATGATGCTGGACCAGGCAGGAAGCCTGCGGCTTGATAAAGACCGTATAGCGAAAAAGGGCCTGCTCATACGCCATTTGGTCCTTCCGGGTTATATTGATAACACAAAAGGCGTGCTCAGGGCTATAGCGAAAAATTTATCAAATAAGGTATACATAAGTTTTATGAACCAGTACTCTCCGATTGCGCAGGTAAGAGACCACCCGAATTTAAAAAGAAAGCTTAAGCCCGGTGAGTATGAAGACGCCAAAGCGTATTTAGAAGGCCTTGGCTTTGTAAACGGCTGGGTACAGGATTAATCTTTAATTATGTGCATAATCTCCCTCTTTGCCCTCATTACATTATGAGCTACCGCGCTTGTACTGCATTTTAATTCCGCGGCAGCCATATTATAAGGAAGCCCCTCTATGCTGCAGAGTTGTAAAGCTGACCTGTAGTTTGAGGAGAGCTTGTCCATAGCGCTCGAAAGCATGCTCAAAAGCTCATTGCGTTCAGCTTCCGTGTCAGGCGCGATTGACTTCGTATCCATGATAACGTCAGATAGCTCCAGAGCTTCTTTGTCATGGCTTAACTTTCTGCTTAAATACTCCTTGCATCTGTACTGCTTGCTTCTTTTGTAATTATAAGAAAGGTTCCGGGAGACCGCATAAGTCCATCTTAAAAAATCACTTCTTTTGAATATCTTATCCAAATTCTCATAAGCCCGCATAAATGTCTCCTGCGCGATATCATCCGCAGCGTGCCGTTCGTTCTTAAGCAGGCGCATTGTTCGAAAACGTATCTTCTTAAAATACCTCTTGTAGAATAGCCTGAATATCCTTTCCTTCTGGTCATATGACATCTTATTATCCTTTCTGGGGAGCGTTAAAAAGCGCTCCCCGAGCAATAAGAATATATCGTCTTTAATATTCCTGCTCATCTATCTCGTGTATCTCGGCCATCTCTTCATCTATGTCTTTATTCAGCTCTCCGTCTATGTGCTCATCCATATACTCATTATATTCATGCTCTTTATCTTCATCAGTCATGTAGAATGTAGCCGCCTCTACCGCACCCTTAGCGGTATTCTCTATGGCGTTAGCAGCGCCTTTTACAGCGCCTGCTGTAACACCTTCTACAACATTCTTATCTTCCGTAGTGTCGGCAATCTCTTTAGGCACCTCTGTCCAGCCTGTTGCGGTTGATTCTATACCGGCTGCCAGCTTTTCACGCGGCTGCTCAGCCGCTGTTGCGGGAAGAGCCATAACAACTGCCAATAAACACGGAGGAAACAATTTTACAAACCTCCTTATACTTATCTTTTTGCTCTTTACCCTTTGCTGACCTTTTGAACCCTTGCTTCTTTTCATGCTTTTTACCCTCCTTTCCCTCAGCTTCTTCATCTTTTTACCTTGTCAATCTTTATCCTTAATATATGCATTGGCGAAACGTCTATCTGTATGAATTCCGCTGTATTGGTTTCCCACCTTACCACAACCGGCTTTTGAGCCCTGTTCCTGCCTCTTCTTCGCATATTCATGATAAATCTCCTTAAATGTCTCTTCTTGTGAACCTCTTCAACCTGTTAAGAATTAAACCGCTATTATTATGCCGTCTTTCTGATATGCCCCGCATAAGCTTCTTTGCCATGGCTATCTCCGCGTAAACAACATCTCTGCTGATACTTTCGACCTGCCTGCCGTAAGATAATATTGTATCTATATTAGAATTGTCCGCGCATATCGAGAAGATACCGGATTCTTCGGCAGAAGAAAGCATGATGCCGCATGCAAAGATAAAAGGCATTATAAGCAACGCCAATATAAACAGCTTGACTACGGTCATTTTAAACGCCTCTTAGGTTTATCCTTGTAAAGCGGCCACGGTAATGAAACCTTCATAAGGCACGAAAGCTTCTTTTCGAGTTCCGCCTTGGAATGCACGCCCTCGCCGTTTATCTCTTTTAGCTTAACGGCGTCTATAAGCGCCCTTATAACATCTGTGCGCGAGAGCTTGTGGCCTGTCGAGAAGAGCGCGTCCTTGGATATCCTGTCAATAAAATCTATCTCCTCTCTCGTAAGAAGCGCTACCACTCTTCCTTTGCTCTTATCCTGCGGGTTCTGCTTGTCCATATTCTTCATACTCCTTTAAAAATAAAAAAGCCCTAAAACTTTAAGTGAGGCTTTTTACCTCTTGAAAGTTTTAGGGCTTGAAAAAATCAACATCTGATGTTTTCGGCAACCCGACTACCATACCTGCTTTATCAAACGCGCAGGTTTAGGCTCGCGGCTTTGCGCCCCGCTCTTTCAAGCGGTTTGCCCCGTTAGAGGTATTATCTCCAACGTGGCTCCCCCCGTTATCTCTAACGGGGTTTGCCTTTATCGTTACTTATTTAAAAGAGCTTCTTTCTCTTTCCGTATTAAATATGCCCTACTTTTTCAGAAAAGTCAATAGGTCAAATGTATATTTTTTTATTTTTTAATTTTTACACTTTTACACTTTGGAAGAATCGAAAATGAGGCCTTTTAACCTTTGGGGTGGGCTGTGTGCTTCTCTATATACTCTATGATATTCTCCTGCGCGTAAGGCGATAAACCGGTAAAGGCTATACCCATGCCGGGGTATAGGCCGGGCTGGAGCGTCTCGTCAGCAAGCCACATGACAATGCCTTGAAGCTGCTTAGGCTTGCGGCCTTTCTCAAGGGGGATTTCCAACAATACTTCACTGCCGGGCGGCAGCATCTGTATACAGCGCATAAACAGCCCCGCGCCGCTTAAATTTGCGAGCCTTCCTGAGTATAAGCTGTCATCCGCGCTCCTGCGGGGATGCTGCGCCAGCCTGTAAGTAACTGGCGCGTCGAGATCCAGCCTCATAAAGCGCCTCCTGAGCGGCTTCTCCGCGCTTATCTCTCTTTTTAAGTCAGCCTTATAATCAAAACTCTCCAGCGCCTCTTTTATATTCTTATAGGTATCAAAGACATCGTCAAGCTTTACTATTCTTAACAGCTCCCGCACATGCACAGGTATATTGCAGAGTTTTATCTCGCACTTATTGTTAAGCGCGTTCTTGTAAGCTATGGCGAGCACCGAAAGGCCGTTATAATCTATAAAACTGACATTCTTCATGTCTATTATTATCCTAACGCGCCTCTTTTTAAGAAGTATGCCCACTGTCTCTATAAGCTTAGAGGAGTTAATATTTATCTTGCCGTTGATGCTCAAGACAGCTATATCCTTAAAAAAACGAGTATTCAACCTCATTGCCTCAAAACCTTCCTGTATAGTTAAAAAAATAAGAGAGGGGACTTTTATATCCCCACTCTTATAACTCTAGACTGACCTCTT
>CAZBMI010000075.1:0-6263 GCA_964492885.1 uncultured Planctomycetia bacterium
AATGAGCAGAAAAGCAGAGTGAGCAATCCACGCCGGGGATTGCGAACGCTCCTGCTTAAATCACCCAAGCGCAGACATGGCCATGTTAACACAATAGTTTTGTTGCTATTGGCGGGATATTTGCACGGATAAGCTGTCTAAAAGACGCCGTCAATGACTGTTTGGCAGTTAGCGCATCGGTTTTTATCCAAGCCGATGGTTTCGGTTTTTGGATACTCTCTGGTTATGAGCGGGTTTCCGCATTTATAACATAGAGTCTGGGACATGCCGGGCACATTACCAAGGTAAACATAGCGAAGGCCCGCCGCATGGCCTATTGAAGCAGCCGCGCGCATAGTCTCTATGGGGGTAGGCCTCAAATCAAGGCTCTTATAATCAGGATGGAATCTGTTGATATGCCATGGTATATCAATACCTGTTTCCGCGATAAAACCGGCTATGCCTTTAAGCTCAGACTCAGAATCATTCGCGCCGGGTACAACAAGTGTTGTTACCTCTATCCAGACACCCAGCTCCTTTAAATGCCTTATGGTCTCCAGAACGGGCTTTAGGCTTCCTTTGCATCTTTTTAAATAAAAATTATCACTGAATGACTTAAGGTCAATATTGGCCGCGTCTAAATATTCTGAAATAGTGTCCGCGGCCTGCCTGCTCATAAAGCCGTTGGTAATGAATACATTCTTTATGCCCTCTTGCCTTGCCGCGCGCATCACATCAACGGCGTATTCCAAAAATACAGTAGGCTCTGTATACGTATAAGCAATGGTCTTGCAGTCTGAGGCCAGGGTCTCTTGCACTACTTGTTTTACTGGCACTATGCTGCCGGTTGGCGCTCCTGGTTTATCTATTTGCGATATCTGCCAGTTCTGGCAGAAATCGCACTTCAAATTACATCCGGGAGCTGCGATGGAAAACGCGTTGCTGCCCGGCAGGAAGTGGTAAAGAGGTTTCTTTTCTATCGGGTCAACATGAGCAGCTATTAATCTAGAATATGTATGCGTGTATAATGTTCCGTCGATATTCTGCCTTACGTTACACCTGCCGTAACCGCCCGGCTTAATCAGGCAGTTGTTGGGGCAAAGAAAGCACCTAAGCGCCTTCTCTTGCAGCTTCTTATACAACATTGCCTCATGTTTCATCTCTTACCCCTGTAATAAATATATAATCTGCTTGCCCGGTTACAAATTTCGCTGATATTGATTTTGCGTATAAATTTGTAATGGGGTCTCGTGTCTCATCTCTTATGCCCTTTAAAAAATGAGCATACCTTACTTATGACGCATCGACTGCATAAGGGTTTTTGAGACCTGCATACAGCCCTTCCGTGGCTCACGAATAGACGGTTTATATCTATCCAATGCGCAGGAGGTACTGTTGATATCAGCTCTTTTTCTATATCGTCAGCTTTTTTACTCTTTGCGAGTCCAAGGCGCAGGCTCAACCTTCTTACGTGAGTATCAACGGCAATTCCTTCGGATTTCTTAAAAGCGTTTGAAAGTATGATATTGGCTGTCTTGCGTCCGACCCCGTCTAACAGGAGCAGTCTCTCCATTGAGTCCGGAACCTTATTGCTAAACTGTGTTACTATCTTCCGGGAAGATGAGATGATATTCCTGGACTTTGCCTTGTACAGCCCGGCCGGCATTACATCTTTTTCAAGGAGTTTCAGCTTTGCCCCGGCAAAGCCTTTCGCGTTTTTATACTTTTTAAACAATGTACGCCCAACCTTTATTGCAGAGACATCGGTGCACCGGGCGGATAGCATTGTAAGTATAAGCAGCTCAAAAGGGGTCTTGAACTGAACAAGCGTTTTTTTAGCGGGGTAAATTTTTAAAAGGCGTTTTACTATCCAAACGCTCTTTTTTTTAAGCAGCGCCTCAGCCATATTATATAAAAACCCCCTCTTTTGGTCGCAGTAAGCAGGGGTATCTTCAGAAACTGCCTATTGTTTCTTCAAAGACTTTGTCAGCTTGTCTATCTCGTCTTCTAAAGCGAAAACCTTCCTTTTAGACTCAACTACTTTAAGCCACTTTGCCAGCCTCTGCGGGTCAGCTTCGTCTTTTTTCATGTCATGCTGCAGTTTTTTAAGTATCGTCTTTCTGCGCTGTTCTTTACTCTTCATTATTTATACACCTCCGGGAAAGTATTATTGCATAAAAGAAAAAGCTATTCAAACAAAATTTTTAGAACAACATCTTGAGGCTGATTAACAAGAGCAGGCCCGCGAATATCTTTTTTAAAATATCGTCAGGAACAACACCTGCGGCTTTTGCGCCCAATAACCCCCCCACGACAAAACCGATACATATAAAGACAGCTGCCTTTAAGTTAACATTTCCGTCCTGGTAATACTTGATAGCCGCTAATATGCCTATAGGGGGCACCATAAGCGCCAGGGTCGTGCCCTGTGCCTGGTGCTGGCTAAAACCCGCTATAAGCACAAGTATGGGGATAATTATTACCGCGCCTCCGATACCGAAAAAACCGCTGCATATCCCTGCCAGAAGACCCAGAGCCGCATAAAGTATAAATGTAGTCATTTTTTTATTACAGCTTCCGCATTACCCCGAATATTTTTCTATAGTTTTAATCAGGGCCATGCCCTGCTGCGTAGGCTTTACTTTATCAGCCATCAGTATATCATAAGAAGTGAGTTTCTCTCCGTAATATTCCTCATTAGCGTCAGCTACCGGAGACAATACCGCGCCGTCAAGAGCTACGCCCGCGAACAGGCCCTTGCTTCTTGAGTATGAAAGTATGCCGGCTTTTAAAAAAAGGTCTGTGCTTATTTCGGCGTTTCTGCCTACAGGACCTGCGGAGGCTGACGCGTCACCGCCTATAGTGAAGTTATTCTGCAGAAGGCCTTTCATGCCGCGCTCATTGGTAATAACAAGTATAAGGTCTATAACCTGGCCCCCTATTTGCAGGCCCCAGCTGCCGCCGGCTATTCTGTAAAAGCAGGGCGCGCTCCACTTACCGGTCTTCTTATCGCGGTGAAGCGCTACGCCGGTGCCGTATCTCGCGCCGAATATAAAACCGCCTTTTAAGACCGTTGGGAATATAACAATGCCTTCAGCTTTTTCCAGCAGGTCCTCCGGTATGCTGTTTTCAGGCATCTGCATAACTTCCCGTATAAGGTCATCGCACTCGTCTATTTCAGTATTTAATTTTGCGATATCCGCGAACGCGGGTACACATAAAAGCAGAAAGATTGAAACAAAAACAGACAGACTCCACCATTGTTTACTCATACTTGTGTTCCTCCTTTATAAGGCTGTTTCATGGCAAGCCTTATCAGTTATGAGGCTTAGGCGAGTCTTTAATTGACTGTAATCCGCTTGAATATAATCCTGTGGCCGCCGCATTCAGGGCACCATTCGGGCGGCCTGCTATTAACAATATTTTTACATATCTGGCATTCGTATCTCATTCCCGGTTTTTCCTCCTATCCTCTCTTTTATATAGTAAAACACCCGAAGAATGAGATTATTCCGGTTTATTTAAAAATATAGACCTTACGCACCTTATCACATACATTCCACGTGCATTTCAGGCCTTTTGGAAATTTTACCAGATCGCCCCTTTTTACCTCCACTTCATCGCCTGCCTCGGTTTTTACCTTTACCCTGCCTTCAAACAGGTAGCACCACTCCTCCTGGTCATACTGCCAGTGAAAGGTTGATTTTTCGCATTCCCAGGGGCTCCATGAACCTATGCCAAGATTATCCAGTTCTTTATGCGTGGGCTGTGTAACCATAATGGTACTCATAATACCTCCTCAAGCTTTCCTTAACCCTATATCCACAACCTTAACCCTGCCGCAGCAGACAGGGCCGTCTTTTGTGTAAAAGCCCGTCTTCGCGAAACCAAAGGTTATTGTCTCATCAGCTATTACAGCCGAAGAAGCGGCAATGCCTGTTGTAGCATCCATGCCTGAAGGCACGTCAACTGATATTATATACGATTTTTGACGGTTTATAAACTCTATTGCCTCAGAATAGAAACTTTTTGGCGCGCCCTTAAAACCTGTTCCGAACAAGGCGTCGATTATTATATCCGCGTTAAAACGGTTCTTTAAAATATTCAGAGAAGCCTTTGTTGCCACCTCTGATATAGTAATGCCCTTTTTATCCAAAGCAAGGGCATTTGCGGCCGGGTCATTATTTAAAGAATCTTTATCTGCCAATAGATATATGTCTGTCTTGATATTACAGCTTAACAGGTAGCGGGCGCATACAAGCCCGTCTCCTCCGTTATTACCCCTGCCGCAAAATACTGCCGTCTTAACCTTTCTGCTGTCAATGCCGGAGCGGTTAATGGCTGTTAAGACCCCTGAGGCGGCCTCTCTTCCGGCACGTTCCATTAGAAGGATAGAGGGAGTTCCATGTTCTTCAATATTGAACCTGTCGAGCTTTCTCATGCCTGATGCTGTAAGAGATTGTGTTTTCATGAAAATAGTTGTCAATTATGAGAATAGATTTTGCAGCTGCCTGATACCTGTTTCACTTAAGTCTTTAACTGTAATATCGGCTTTTTTAAATAATTCGGGCAGTCCGGACCTGTCGATACCTACACAGCGCATATTAGCGCGTTTTGCGGCTTCAACGCCTAATGTCGCGTCCTCAAAAACAACCGACTCTCCGGGAGAAACATTCAGGCGCTCTGCTGCCATAAGGAATATCTGCGGGTCAGGCTTACCTTTTGTGATGTCATTACCGCTCAGTTTCACCTCAAAAAGCTCTTTAAGGCCTGTTTTTTTAAGTACGAGATGAAGGTTTTTGCTTGAAGATACAACCGCTGTATGTATGCCGGCGGCGATAAGCTCTTTTATAAGGGAGACTGTGCTATCATATACCTTAACGCCGTCTTCATTAAGATACCGCATGTAGTAGCCCTGTTTTTTCTCACTTGCCCGCTTAATCTCTTCATCGGAGACATCTGTTAATATCGCGCGGCAGCCGTCAAGGCGCGGAATGCCGTCAACCTTCTCCTTGTAATCATTATAATCGAACTTCACGCCATAATCATTAAACATCCTCTTCCATGCCTTAAAATGAAGAGGCACTGTATCGACTATAACTCCGTCTAAATCGAATATGGCTGCTCTTAGTATCATAATAAAAATTATATCAGTATGTTTTTATTTAAGCAAGCGCATTCTTACTGCATCTGTTTTAATCTATCTATGCGCTGGTCGAGATAAGGGTGCGACCTTAAGATATACAGGACAGATACGCCCTTATTCTCCTGCTCTTTGAGTTCTTCGAGAGCCTTTGCCATGCCATCGGGAGCAAATCCCGCTCTTGTTGAATATTGATATCCCAGCTTGTCCGCCTCGAACTCATCCTTACGGCTGTAACCTAACCGGACAAGGTTAAAAGCCGTTGCGCCCGCGTAGGCTAAATACCCCGCCTGTTTCTTCTCTTTTTCATCCGCGTTTTTGGAATAAGCAATAAGCGCTACTGTTGACAAAACCTGGTAGCCCAGCGCCGCCTGCATCTTTTTTACGATATGGCGCGCGGCCACGTGGCCTATCTCATGGCCTATGACCGCCGCGAGTTCATCATCGTCAAGCTTATCGTACAAACCCCTGTGAATGTAAACATGGCCGCCCGGTATCGTGAACGCGTTAAGCTCATCATCTTCTATTATGTAAAATTCATAATCGAGGTCCTGCCTGTCCGAAGACGCGGCCACCCGTTGCCCTATAGATTTTAACCTGCTGATATCTTCTTTATTCTCACTTATCTTATACTTTTTTGATATCTGTTTGGCGGCGCTCTTCCCGATAGAAACCTCGGATGAAGTGTTTATCAGTATTATCTCTTTTTTTCCCGTAGCGGGGTTGAAAGTGGTAGCGCACCCCGAAAGAATAGATGTTATGAGAATTATAAGTATAAAACGTTTAATCACGGCCTCCCTAAAAGCCTGAACATGTTGTCTTTATATGCCTGGACGCCCGGCTGGTCAAATGGGTTTATTCTCAGTAAGTATCCCGAGCATCCGACAGCGCGCTGGAAAAAATAGAATAATTGCCCGAGGCAGAAAGCGCTGCGCCTGTCTATAATGATTGACATGTTTGGTACTCCGCCGTCAGCATGCGCCCGGGCAGTGCCTTCATAAGCCATCTTGTTTATAAAACTCATGCCTTTGCCGGCTAAGTAGTTTAGCTTATCTGTATTCTCCTCTTCCCGCGGGAGTTTCACGTCAGCAGATTTTTTCTTTATCCTTATAAATGTCTCGAATAGGTTTCTCTCTCCCTG
>CAZBMI010000076.1:0-1598 GCA_964492885.1 uncultured Planctomycetia bacterium
CTGATGGTTGAGGTTGTGATGAGCTGGGAAACAGCGTATAGCACTAGTATTGTCCCTTTGAAACTTTTAAAGGCGGCTGATGCCTGCTTTACGGCGTCTGCCGAACCCAAAAGCCTCTTCTGTTTCACTATTCTTACACCGCGTCCGGATAAACTCTTCCTCAAGAGCTCTATCTTGTAACCGCCTACAACGCATATATCGCTTATGTTAGCTGCGCGCGCGGAGTCAAGCATAAATTCCACCATGGGCTTGCCCAGCATCCTGCACAAGGCTTTAGGCAGTGGTGATTTCATGCGCACACCCTTGCCTGCCGCTAATATTATAGCCGCGTTCTTTTTCATGCCACCTTTTTATTATGCCGCGTCTTTTTTATTATCCGCGGATGTTTCCTGCCTGAAATAACTTCTTCTGTAATAATACACTCTTTGATATCTGCCTGCGAGGGCAATTCATACATTATTTCGAGCATCGCGCCTTCGAGTATAGAACGCAAAGCGCGCGCTCCCGTGCGCTTCTTTATAGCCACGCGCGCTACTTCTTTAAGCGCCTCTTCGGTAAAGCTGATTCTGACGCCGTCCATGTCAAAACATCTGATATATTGCTTTATAAGCGCGTTCTTGGGTTTTGTAAGAACGTCTATAAGGTCTTTTTCGGTTAACGGGCTAAGGGCGGCTATAACAGAGAGCCTTCCGACAAATTCCGGTATCATGCCGAATTTAAGCAGGTCTTCTGTCTCGATAAACTCAAGGGGGTTTTCAGGAGAATAATCTCTCTTCTTTAAAGAGTGTTTATGCTTAAAGCCTATCTCCTGCTTCCCCAGCCTTCTCTCTATAATCTTATCAAGGCTGCTGAATGTTCCGCCGCATATAAACAATATGTTTTTTGTGTTCAGTTTTATATACTCCTGCTGCGGGTGTTTTCTGCCGCCCTGCGGCGGGACGCTGGCTTCGGTACCCTCTATTATCTTAAGAAGCGCCTGCTGGACGCCTTCACCTGAAACGTCCCTGGTTATAGAAACATTATCATGCGTCTTGCCTATCTTGTCTATCTCATCTATGTATATGATGCCGCATTGCGCGCGGCTTACATCATAATCACAGCTCTGCAGGAGCCTTAAAAGAACATTCTCGACATCTTCTCCGACATAACCTGCTTCTGTAAGAGGTGTTGCGTCACATATCGCAAAAGGCACGTCTAATATCTTTGCTAAAGTCTGCGCAAGAAGAGTCTTGCCGCTTCCGGTAGGCCCTGCGAGAAGCACGTTGGACTTCTCAAGGGTCACGTCAGAATCGGGCCCTGATGTTATGTTAGGGCTTACAAGCCTCTTATAATGGTTGTAAACCGCCACAGAAAGCTGCTTCTTGGCCTTCTCCTGGCCGATAACATATTTATCAAGCTCTTTTTTAAGGGCAACCGGCCTGGGCAGCTCTTTTATGGTAAGAAAAGGGGCTTTGGGCTTTTTATCTTTATGCTCATCCCTCTTAATTATCTGGCTGCAGAGATTTACACAATTATCGCATATATATACTCCGGGCCCGCTAAATAGCTTCTTTACCCCGGACTTTCCCTTTCCGCAAAATGAACATTTATTCATAGTA
>CAZBMI010000076.1:1698-6179 GCA_964492885.1 uncultured Planctomycetia bacterium
GAATGGCTGGCGGAGGTGGGCTCGAACCACCACAAACAGCTCCAAAAGCTGTTGTGCTACCATTACACTATCCGCCATTACTTCGGTGTTCGGTTATCGGTTTCCGGTTTTCGGTAATGGCGGAACTAGCCTAAATCCACGTCGCCTTCGCCAAGGGGCTCTGCTCCGGGAATGGGTTTTTCAGAAGACGAGCTTGCAGGGGCATTTGATGTTTCTGATTTATATGCCTCAAGAACCTTCTTCTGTATCTTCTCTCTGCATTCTGCTGTAATAGGATGAGCTATATCCCTGTGCTCAGACTGGCGGTGGCCCTTATCATCCGCTTCGGAAGTATGTACTGGCACAGGCGGCATCACAGCCGCGCACTGGCTGCAATACTTACTCCGTGCCGGATTCTTAAACCCGCATTTAGGGCATGGTTCTTTTATCTTTCGCGAAGGCATCGCGACAAAAAGGCCTTTGGTGCCTTCGATAACCTTTATGTTTCTTACTACAAAACAATCGTCGAACGTGATTGTGGCAAATGCCTTTAGTTTCTTGTCATCTGACTCCCTTGCGAATATTCTGACTTCCGTAATCTCCATCTTTTGACTACTCCTGTTGTTGTTGCTGCCGTTTTATCCCGCCTCTGTTAAAAAGAGCTGCCACTTTTTGGTGTTTCTTATCTCTCTCGCTGCCTGCAACGCCTCCTTTCTTTTCTTAAACATACCAAAAACCGACGGTCCACTGCCTGAAAGCAGTGTGCCTTTCGTATATAAAGACAGCGCGTCTCTGCCTTTTCTAACAATCGGATAAAGAGGCAATACTACGTCTTCTAACCTATTATATAGGTAATCGGCCGCTCTGATTAACCCGTTTCTGCGCGATAAAGTGCGGGCTAACAGATTAACACTCATAGCGGGTTTTGTCAAGGGTAAAGTCAGCCTCCTATATATAGTTTTAGTATATATGTGAATATTTGGCACCAAAAGCAGAACCGGACAGCCTGAATAGCATTTTATCTGTTTCAGGCAGTCTCCTATCCCTTTGCCTGTCGCGCACTTATATCCTGATACAAAAAAAGGTACGTCAGCTCCTATTTTTCGCGCGATGTTTATAAGCTTAGCGGGCTTAGCGTTAAGGTTAAAGAGCCTGTTGAAGGCAAGAATGACAGATGCCGCGTCCGAACTGCCGCCTCCGAGGCCTGCCGCAACCGGTATGCGTTTTTTTATAAATATATCTGCTCCGCTTTTCAATCCAAACTCCTTTTTCATGCAATAAGCTGCTTTATAAGCTAAATTGCCTTTGCCTGAAGGGATACCAGCCGAATCCGAGCAGACAGATATGCCTCTTCTGGCAATACTTACCTTTACCTTATCGGATAAAGTAAGCCTGTGAAATATTGTGGAGATGTTATGGTAGGAGTCACTGCGCTTGCTGATTACATCAAGATAAAGATTTATTTTCGCCGGTGCGTCTAAGGTAATGGATTTCATGGAAAGTAGGTATTTTAAAATACTAACCGGTCTTTTTCCTGTTTAATACGCGTTTTGAGGCGGCTGCAATATCCTCGGGCATCAGGTGAAACTTCTTCATAAGCTCCCATGGCGAACCCGACTCTCCGAAACGGTCCTTCACCCCGACCATTTCTACGGGAACAGGCATCTCCCGGGCAAGCACTTCGGCTACGGCGCTTCCCATGCCACAGGCGATAAGGTGTTCTTCGGCCGTTACAATAGCCTTACTTGTACCGGCGGCTTCCACTATTGCCTTCTTGTCTATTGGTTTTACGGTGTGCAGGTTTATAACCCCTGCGTCAATAGACTCTTTGCTCAATAATTCCGCCGCTTTTACGGCATGGTATACCATGATACCGCAGGCTATTATGGTAAGGTCCTTACCTTTTCTTAAGACGTGGGCTTTTCCTATCTCAAAATCATCATAATCTTCGGTTACGAAAGGTAATTTCTCCCTGCCAAGCCTTAAATACACAGGCCCGTCGATAGCAGCTGCCGCTATAGTCGCTCGTTCGGCTTCCAGGCAATCGCACGGAACAATGACATGCATGTGCGGGAGGAGCCTCATAAGCGCTATCTCTTCAAGAGCCTGGTGTGTCGCGCCGTCAGGGCCTACTGTAATTCCCCCGTGGGTGCCGCCTATGTTTATATTCAGGTTCATATAAGCGGCAGATACCCTTACCTGCTCCCATGCCCTTCCCGAGGCAAAGACCCCGAAACTGCAGCAGAAAGGTATCTTTCCCGAAAGGGCAAAACCCGCTGAAGTGCTTATCATATCCTGTTCCGCAACACCGAATGTAAAAAATCTTTCCGGGAATTGGTCCTTAAACCAGTTAGCGCGTGTCGATTCCGTAAGGTCAGCGCTCAATACCACTATATTTTCGTCTGACTTGCCTAAGCTTACAAGCCCTTTCCCGTAACCATCCCTGGTCGCCTTCCATGTCGACTTATCTTCGTTAATCAATTCTTATTCTCCTCTTTCTCCATTTATCTATATCTTCTCTTGGCGCGGTGAGCGTCTTATTGTCAAACTTGTTAAATATCTCTATCGTATCGATATCCCTCAAGTTATATATATAAACCACGTAACATATCTTTTTCATGCAGAATTCCAGCACCTGCTCGTGCCAGGTATTTCCGTGTATGAGCTCGGATAGAGGTAAACCCTCCCTGCTTATGTCAACTACGAATTCCAGCTTATCTTCTTCGACTATACCGTCGCAAAAGGCTATCTTGAACTTACCGGCTAACTCTTTATTTTCCGAAAACTCCTCTGTAATCCTGCGCGATATTTGCGCGCACGCGAACTGCGGTAAGGTCTGTTCCTTAAGGGTAAAGTCTCCGAGCCAGTTGTCTATTATGGCCTGCGGGTTAAAACGCACGTCAAAGACCATGCGTTTAGCGAACTCGCCTCTCGATATATCACCCAGGAAGAATCGGCGCAGGTCAAATATGTAACGGGTCATCACAACTTCCGCGCCCGGGACCTTCTTGTCATAGGTTATAACAGTGTAAAAATCAATGGACTTGTCACTGCTCAAGGCGACTCTTGAGGCGCTTAACATGACACCTGTTATCTTATCAAAGGCCTCGGGTTTTATCTGAAGCGTGTCCGGGTCAAACAGGCCCTCAAGCGGCAGCCTTATCCCCAGGGTAGAGCCTTCTATCTTGACCTCTACTTTTACATCATACTCTTTTTCGCAGAGGCTCTTTACACCTTCGATAATCTTATCTTTAGGATAGGTCGGCGCGCATGAACCGCATAAGAGAACAACCGGCAACAAGCATAACAGGCCTATAATCTTATTTATTGTCATCTTTCACAGCGATACTGCATTTGCCAAATTCCTTGAATATGGCTTCGACTTCATCGAATTCAAGCTCATCTTTCTTAAGAAGCTCCTTTACCAGTCTCTCTACGATATTCCACTCTTTCTTAAGTATGTCTTCGACCTCTTTCAGGCATTCCTGCATAATCGCCTGCGTCTCGACATTAAGCTTCTCCTTTGTGCTTTCAGCTAACTGGGCTGCCAAAGGCGCGTTACCTCCGGACTCGTTGCCGTAAATACCGTAATCGCCTATAAGCCCGCTCTCTCCCATTCCAAAACGCCAGACCATGGTATGGGCAATAAACATCGCGTTTTTGAAATCCGAGCTTACGCCGTTTGTGGTTGTGCCGTATTTTAGCTTCTCTGAAACATATCCCGCGATAGCGGTCTTGATATCAGCTAAAAACGCCTCTTTATTCCTGCCGTGCAGTTCTTCTTTCGGGTGCTTCATAACAACGCCTAAATAGCCTTTTCGGGATATTATGGATATCTTAAACACATCATCGGCAGGGTGCAAAAGATAGAGTATAACACCGTGTCCTGCCTCATGATAAGCTGTCATCTCCTTCTCTCTCTTAGTCATGAAACCGCGGTGTTTTATGCCCCAGTCAACCCTGTCCATCGCCTCGCTTATCTCTTTTAACGCGACTTTGCTTTTCTTGTTTCTCGTTGCTATAAGAGCGGACTCTTTTACAATGTTCATTATATCAGCCGGGCTTTTATATACTGCCCTGCGCGCAAGCCTTGCTATATCGAGTGAATCATCATGCTTTACCTTGCTTAGATAAAACCTAAACAGCTTTTCTCTTCCTTCAAGATTAGGCTTGTCTATATAGACCTTCCTGTCAAACCTCCCGGGCCTTAACATAGCCTCATCAAGAGTGTTCTCAGGCGCGTTGGTAGCGCCCACTACAATAACGTTCTCCTGCTTCTGCTTTAGGCCGTCCATCTCTACAAGAAGCTGGTTTTGGGTGGAGTTGGTTTCCTGGCCCTGGCCAAGATAACTGTAACCCCTCTTCTTTCCTATGGCGTCAAGTTCATCGATAAATACTATACAGCCTCCGTGCGCTTCAGCGAGGCGGCGGGCTTTTTTAAAGAGCTTGCGCACCCTGCTCGCGCCGACACCGACAAATATCTCCGTAAATTCGCTTGCTGA
>CAZBMI010000077.1:0-6143 GCA_964492885.1 uncultured Planctomycetia bacterium
TCGGTTTCATACGCGCGTAAATAGTCTTTTTCATCTTTATAAGTTCCCTAAAATTTAAATGTAAGTTCTGTCCTCAGGAATAAAGCGTTATCCGCGGCATCCGCGTACAGGTCACCCGGAATAAAGTACTCCGCCAAAAAGTAAGCGCTCATATTTTTGTTAAAATGGTAATCAAGCCTTGCCTGCGGTAAGTGGCCCCTGTCTTTACCCGAGCCTGAAAAGAGAGCGCCATCCGGCCTTTTATTAGCGCGCAGGAAATTATACCATAAGCGCAGCCTCGATTTTTTAGTAGGCCTCAAGGAGAGTTCCGCGCGGTACATCTGCAGGTTAGTCCAGTAGTCAAGGCCTGATTCGCTGTTATACGAAAGCGAGTACAGCTCTGACATCCACGGCCAGCGCGAAAAGAGCGGGTTCCAGCCTTCATTCTTGTCTGTAGACGGGTCATCTCCTGACAGGTATATATATCCTATACTGGTTTCCGGCGACCACGGGATACGGCTTAAGAAATAATCCAGGTATACATATCCGCCTGCAGCCCTTCTGTCATCCAGGCCGTAATTTCCGAACTCATAAGCTGCCTGTGCCCTTACGGCAAAAGGGTTAAAACTGTACCTGCCAAACCCCCCTAAGGTGTTTATCCTGCCCTTTTCTGCCTGCAGCTTTACCCCTCCTTTATCATCCTCTATCTTATATATGTAATAGCTTTCGAGGTAAAGTTTTTCATTAAGCTTGCTTTTAAGATAAGCTGAATATGCCTGCTCATGAGTTGTGTTAAGCGGCTGAGGCGGTTTGTTCTCATTTATAACAGGCAAAAAAGTGTCATCTCTCGGGTCATTTATATATAGAAGGTCAAGGGTATGCTTTTCGTTTATCTTCCAGCCGGCTTTCAAGGCATTGAAGTAGTGCGTCCTTGAGCCGTCAAGCGGCGTGCCGTCCATAATAAGGAAACCTTCTCCGTAAGTAAACAGAAAATCCTGCCTGCCGAGCCGAAGGTTGACCGGAAGGTCCATGAAGTTTTTCAGGTCAAGATAAAGGTTATCAAAGACTACTTCATTTATGTCAAAAGCGGGCCTTTTACTTCCATCAGACTGGCGAAAATATACATACTTCTTAAACTCATTAGTCAGCCTTACAAAAGCGACTGTGTTTTCGTTAAAATCAGCCTTTGCCCAGACAGAGCTCTTTACCCTGAAGAAATTGCGGTTATCTTTTTTACTCTCTTCAAAATCGAATATATTCTTCCAGTACTCATGCCTTGAGCGCAGGTACAGGCCTGTCCTGAAATCAGTCTTCGCGAATAGGCCGGTACCGCAGATAAAAAGTAAAAGGCCTGATAACAAAGATATCTTAAGGCCTTTTTTAATAAGGCCCGACTCCTCTTTTAAGCATAACATGGAAGATATTTTCTTTTTTACCAGCCCCTGAAAAATCCGAAAAATGTCAAAATTATGCCGAATGCAAGCGCGGCTATGGAATGGGCCGTAATAAGGCTTTTGCTCTTTTTGTAAAACTCCATAAATCCCGGTATGGTATCCGGAAAGACTATAATCCATATTCCTTTTATAAGGGCAATCCATCCGATAATCGTGATTATAACCCTCCAGCTTGCTATCCAGAAGTTATGAGTCAATATTATACTCATGCCCACGACAAGCGCCATGATGCCGCCGTAAAAGACCAGGGTCGTGTTTTTGCAAAAATCATCCACTATCTTTTCGAAATTTTTGCGGTTGCGCAACAACCCTATTCCTACGACTATATAACATATCCCGAATATCCTTGCTATAAATAACGAGGCTGCCATAAACTCCTCCTTTTTTATAAACAGCGTTTTAAAAAAACGTGCTTTTGTCCTTTGCCAAAAGCACTTTTAATTATTATAACACGCGAGAAAACCCCCCGCAACGGTAAACAGGTCATTTCTGTAATTATTTTTAATCATAGCTGTTCAAATTAGCTAAAGGGGTGTGCATAATTCTCTCGTCATTGCGAGCGAACCCTTCGACTACGCTCAGGGTAAACTCCGTAAGCGAAGCAATCTCAATGCCTGAGATTGCTTCGTCGCTATCGCTCCTCGCAATGACATATTATGAAATGAGCTAATTTGGACGCGAGTGATTTTTAATGTAAGTTTCTACGGAAGGAGGTTTCTGCCTGTAAGATTTGCCCGGTCAAGCCAGTCAGGAGCGACAAGTATATCTTTAGGGCAGCGCGCGCCCGCGCCTTGTATAACAGTATCCTGCCAAAGACAATCCATGAATTCTGGTAATAACCGCTTATATTCATCCAATGTAAGAATTTTATAAATACCCTGCTTATGCATATCCTCCAGTACGGTATCTTTAACAACATGCAAAGGGTGTATTTTTATGCCTTCTATTCTGAGCCTTCTCATCTCCCTGGCAGTATCCATCATCATATCTCTTGTCTCGCCGGGCAGGCCAAGTATAGTATGGACACATATCTTTATACTATGTCTTCGTGTAGCGCTAACGGCATTCAGAAAATCCTCATAAGTATGCTGCCTGTTTATAATCTCAAGAGTAGTATTGTGTTTGCTCTGCAGGCCGTACTCTATCCACACCTCGTAATCATCAGCATAACCCGCTATAAGCCTCAGGATATCTTCACCAACACAGTCAGGCCTTGTGGCAATGGACAGGCCCACTACATCATTAAACGACCTTATCACATCATATTTTGTTCTTAATTCATCTAAGGGGGCGTAAGTATTCGTGTGTGCCTGAAAATATATAATAAACTTATCCGCTTTATACCTTCTTCTTGCGGACTCCATGCCTTCTGCTATCTGCTCTTTAAGCGAGGGCCTTACGGTTTTCCTGTTGTGAAAACTGAAAGACCTGTTATCGCAATAGATGCATCCCGAGCTGCTCAGCCTGCCGTCCTTGTTCGGGCATGAAAAACCCGCGTCCACGCTCACCTTGTGGACACGGGCATTGAAACGTTCTTTAAGGTATGTAGAATATCTTTTGGGCATAATGGAAATTTAGCCGCAATGCGGGCAGGCAGCCTTATCATCTCTTCCCGCAAAAAGAAGCGGAAAGACTATATCACTTATACAGCATGGCAGCCATACCGCGATAAACAAAAATATGAGTATCACAAGATACGTATACCAGAAGGCCTCTCCCCCTAACGCCATGATAACATGAAATAGTGACGCCCATGTACTCAGGAGGACATGCCCTGAATGCGGAAATTTTGTCGCGGGCCTGAAATAACCAATGGCTATGCCGAGTATTGCCGCGGGGGTTATAAGATACCACTCTTCTATAATGCCTAAGTGCATGTGCCTGTTTGGAAGCCCTAAAAGCGTCTCACCGAGGAATGGTATGACAGAATCACTTAAAGTAGCTATGCCTACAGAACCGAAATACCCTATCAGGATAAGCAGCCATATACTGCATTTAAAACGTGATTCCGGGCATTTATGGCGCTGGTACATTGAGGATGTTACAAGAGCGCTTAATACAACATGCAAAGGGTGAAAAAAATAGAAAGCCCTGTGAGCCATCTGCTCAGGCATATCCTTAAATACCCACATAAGCGCTATACCGCTTACTGCCCCGAAGATAGTAAAAGGCGCGTGAATCCTTAATTGCGCGAGGATAGTCTTTAACATATCTTATTTTTTATAATGCCTTATGAAGTTTTCGATACTGCGGTCAAAGGTCTTTTCAACAACATCCGAAAAGTAACAGGCAGGAAGTTCCTTATTCTTTCTATGATATTCTACGCACTCACAGCATATACCTTTTCTGCCGCAGGGTTCATAAGTGCAGTTGCATCTATTTTTGTTCTGCTCTATATTACATTCCATGCCTACCCTCCGTAAGCTAGGTTGTTACAGCCTGGTGTGTATCCCACTGAAGCCTTCCTGTTATTGCCTGAGCCACGTTTGATAAATGGTCACCTATCTTTTCCAGGTTGCTTATAATATCAAGGAATATTATCCCTGAACGGACATTGCACGCTGACTTGCCCAGTCTGTCTATGTGGTTCTGGCGGAGTTTTTCCGTGAGTTCATCAACCTCATCCTCGACAGATAGTATCTTCTCCGCGTCTTCGGCAGAGTTTGTCGAAAGCGCCTTTACGGCGCCGTCTAACATTATGTTTATCTTGCTCAGCATAAGCTTTATCTCTTTTACCGCCTCATCCGTAAAAGGCAGGTTGCCTTCTATCCTTCTTATGGCAAGTTCCATAAGATTTTCAGAGTGGTCGCCTATTCTCTCTATATCGTTTACAGAATGCAAAAGAGCCGGTATCCTTTTTGACTCTTCCTCGCTTAAATCACGCTGTGTAAGAGACATAAGGTAATTTGTTATAGCCTCCTGCAGGCTGTCAAGCGCCTCCTCCCTTTTCGGCAGGTTCCTCAAGGGCCTTTCATTAAGATTCAGGAAACCGTCAGCCGCCTCGTTTACCATCTCTTTGGCATGGTCGGCCATTACCATTATCTCTTTTGTAGCGGCATCCAACGCGAATAGCGGGGTATTAATAAGGTGTTTTTCCAGGTATTTGGGCCCTGTCTCTATCATTACCTCTTTACCCGGGACTATTCTTTCTATAAACTTCGCGTAAATCGCTACAAACGGAAGGAATATGAGCGTATTGGCAACATTAAATATGGTATGCGCGTTAGCGCACTGCCTTAAGGCATCAGCTGAGGTGTGACTTACTAAAGCGGTAAAAGGCTTTACAATTATAAGGAATAATACCGTTCCCATGACATTAAAAAAAAGATGCGCTACAGCCGCCCTTCTTGAGGCAACATTCCCGCCTATAGAGGCTATCATTATGGTTATGCATGTGCCTATGTTGGCTCCGAGTATTATGGGTATAGCGCCATTTAAATCGAGTAATCCTACTGATACAAAACCAAGGACTATACCTGTTGTAACGCTTGAAGATTGCACTATTGCCGTCAAGCCGGCGCCCAGCAAAACCCCGTAAAAAAGCTTGTTGTTTATCTCAAGAAACGCGCCGGTAACAGCCGGATTACTCGCAAGCGGCCTTACCGCGGAAGTCATAATCTTTAAGCCGAGGAAAAGGATGCCGAAACCCAAAAAGAAGAGCCCCAAGAACTTCCAGAATCTCTTTTTCGCGAATATATTGAGCACCATGCCTATGCCGACTATCGGCAGGGCATAACTTGTAAGCTTAAAAGCTATAATCTGCGCCGTTATGGTGGTTCCTATATTTGCCCCGAATATAACGCCCAATGACTGGACAAATGTCATAAGGCCGGCGTTTATAAAGCCCACAACCATTACTGTCGTAGCGCTTGAGCTCTGCAGAAGAGCTGTAATACCCGTGCCGACCAGGACTCCCTTAAACGCGTTTGACGTAAGCATCTTAAGGATATTGCGAAATTTATCTCCCGCGATTCTCTGCAGGCCGTCACCCATCAGGTGTATGCCGTATATAAAAAGGCCCAATCCTCCGAATATTCCGAATACAATCTCTTTACTCATAAATATTTAAAACCTTTTACTTACGCGCTTCTGCCTGCGCAGCCTAATATATCCAGTTTGTGGCTTACAACGTTTTTAATGGCCTCTCTTGCCGGAGCCAGGTATTTGCGCGGGTCGAAATTCTCAGGGTTCTTGTCAAACTCTTGCCTTATTGTTGCTGTCATAGCGAGCCTCAGGTCTGTATCTATGTTTACCTTGCATACGTTCATTCCCGCGGCTTTGCTGATAGCGTCTTCGGGAACACCTCGCGCGCCGGGGAGTTTTCCTCCGTGTTCATTACATATCTTTACAAGTTCGGGTAAAACGCTTGACGCCCCATGCAGTACCAAAGGATATCCGGGAAGTTTCTCCTGTATCTCCTTAAGCCTGTCAAAATAGAGTTTTGGCTCACCGCTGAATTTATACGCGCCGTGGCTTGTGCCTATGGCTATCGCGAGTGAATCACAGCCTGTCTCCTTAACAAGCCTTACGGCTTCATCAGGGTCTGTCAGTATCGCCTCCTTCTCTGACACCGATACATTATCCTCAACCCCTTTTAGGCGGCCGAGCTCTGCCTCCACCACAACGCCCTTAGGATGAGCGTAATCAACCACCTCTTTTGTAAGGCGTATATTCTCCTCAAGCGGGTGTTTTGAACCATCTATCATTACA
>CAZBMI010000078.1:0-6134 GCA_964492885.1 uncultured Planctomycetia bacterium
CGGTAGAAGCAGGCAGGGCCGCGTATTTAAACAGCGGCGCGGCAGTAAGCGGATACGCGAGAGCCTCTTCTCCCCTGACCGGCTTTCTGGACAAAAGGTAAACATAGCAGGTACACAGGTTGTCAAGTCATTGCGAGGGAAGCGAAGCAATCCCAAACACGGCGATACGATGGGCAAGAAACAGGCATATATTTATATGATGACAAATAAAGTAAACACTGTTATTTATACTGGTGTTACATCTAACCTGCAGAAAAGAGTATCTGATCATAAGGAAAAAATAGCAGGCAGCTTTACTAAAAGATATAATGTTGATAAATTAGTTTATTATGAAATTTTTGATAATATAGAAGACGCAATTTTGAGAGAGAAACAGATTAAAGCAGGGCCAAGAAAAAAGAAGATAGATTTGATTGAATCCATTAATCAAGAATTTAAAGATTTATCATATAATCTTTGAGATTGCTTCGGTCGCTACCGCTCCCTCGCAATGACGAATGTTATGTCATTGCGAGGGAGCGAAGCAATCCCCAACTAGTAGATAAAATGGCTTTCATCGATTTACTAAAAGAGTATGAGCAGAAAACCTTGAAGGCAAAGCTCGGCGCCGTAAAAGCCAAAGACGCAGAGAGGTCTATCAGTAAGGATGTATTAAGCCCTTCTGATTTCTTATCGTTGCTGTCCCCTGCTGCTTTAAACTTTCTTGAGGATGCCGCGCAAAGAGCGCACACTATAACATTAAGGAACTTCGGCAAGACAATACAGCTTTATACGCCTATATATATTTCAAACTACTGCGACAATTCCTGCGTTTACTGCGGTTTTAACAGGAATATAAACAGGCCGAGAAAGAAACTCAGTATGCAGGAGCTTGATAAGGAGGCCCGGTATATTGCTGATACAGGGTTAAAACACGTCCTCGTACTTACGGGTAGTTCAAGAACAGAGAGCCCTTTGTCATACATAAAGGAGTCTATTAATGTATTGAACAGCTATTTCAGCTCAATATGCGTTGAGATTTACCCTTTATCAGCAGCAGAGTACAGAGAGCTCATAGACGAAGGCGTTGACGGGCTTACGATATACCAGGAGACCTATGATAGAGATATCTATGGCAAGGTTCATCCTGACGGCCCGAAGAGTGATTACTTATTCAGGCTCGAAGCGCCTGAAAGGGCTTTGCGTGAAAAGATAAGAGTAGTTAACATAGGGGCCTTACTGGGCTTAAGCAGCTGGCAGGAGGATATCTTTTATACCGGTTTGCACGCAGGATATCTTCAGGATAAATTTCCTGAGGCAGAGATAAGCGTATCAGTTCCAAGGATACGCCCCCAGACAGAGCAGTATACGCCGGAATGCGGGGTTTCGGACAGGGATATAACGCAGATTATACTTGCCTTGAGGCTTTTTTTACCGAGGGTAGGAATAAATCTCTCAACAAGAGAGAACCCGCGGCTGCGGGATAACCTCCTGCCTTTGGGCATTACCAAGATATCAGCAGATTCCTCCACGGTTGTAGGGGGCCATACATCAGAAGGCTTTGAGGAAAAAGACGGCCAGTTTTGCATATCTGACAAAAGAAGCGTTTCAGAGATAAAGAGGCTTCTGTTGTCTAAGGGCTTTCAGCCTGTTTTTAAGGATTGGGATAATACGCGCCAGGAACTCAAGCAGGTGTTTTAATGAGGCTGCCGGAAAATAGTTTAAGCAGAGATAACATTGCCAGGATAGAGTCTGTAAAAATAGGAATAGCAGGATGCGGAGGCTTAGGCTCAAATTGCGCTGTTAACCTTGTAAGATGCGGTTTTACAAGATTAAAGATAATTGATTTTGATGTTGTAGAAGACTCTAATCTTAACAGGCAGTTCTTCTTTTTCGACCAGATAGGCATGCCAAAGACAGAAGCGCTCGCAGTAAACTTAAAAAGGATAAATCCTGATATAAATATAGAAGCCATACAAGGCAAGATAACCAGCAGAAACGCGAAGGAACTTTTTATTGGTTGTGATATTGCGGCAGAGTGCCTTGACGGGGCAGGGGATAAGAGCATGCTTGTATCAAGCCTTTCAGGCAGTGTGAAATTTATGGTATCTGCTTCGGGCATTGCCGGATTTGGCGATTCAGACAGGATAAGGGTTAACAGGTTAGGCAAAGATGTTGTTGTTATGGGTGATTTAAAGACAGGGACAGAAACAGTTCCCGCTTTTTCTCCGGCAGTAAACATTGCGGCCGCGAAACAGGCAGACGCTATACTCGAATACGCGCTTAAGGGCGCAGTAGCGTGAAAGCTGTATCATTATTTTCAGGCGGCTTAGACAGCATAATGGCTTCAAGATTGATAGCTGACCAGGGTGTAGATGTGGAGGCGCTCTATTTTAAGAGTGTTTTCTGGGAAAAAGAGGCAAAATCAGCAGACCGAAAAATGCTTGATGAGGCTGCTTCTCAGGCGCATGTTAAACTTCATATTATTGAAGCGGGAAGGCCTTATTTTGAAATAGTGAAAAATCCAGTGTATGGCTATGGAAAGAACCTCAACCCCTGCATAGACTGCAGGATATTCATGATGAAGAAGGCTAAGGCTTATATGCAAAAGCATAAAGCGTCTTTCCTGATAACAGGCGAAGTCCTGGGCCAGCGCTCTATGTCACAGCATAAACCTGTATTGAATCGCATCGAGAAACAGAGTGATACGCAGGGTATTGTAGTAAGGCCTTTGTCAGCAAAACTCTTTAAAGAGAGTGTGCCTGAGGAGAATAAGTGGGTAGAAAGAAGCAAGCTTTTCGCGATACAGGGAAAGTCGCGAAAGACACAGCTTAGGCTTGCCAAAAAGCTGGGGATTAAGGCCTTTTTAAATCCCGCGGGAGGGTGCTTATTGACAGATAAAGGTTTTTCAGATAAGATGCGCGACTTGATTCAGCATAAAAAGGATTTTACTGAAAACGATGTAAAACTGATAAAGAGCGGCAGGACCTTCAGGATTTCTGCCAGGGCAAAACTGGCGGTAGGCAGAAACGAAAAACAGAATAGGTGTCTTCTGGGCATGGCAAAAGAGAAAGATTATATATTTCTTACAAGAGATATACCCGGGCCCGTAGGTATAGGCAGAGGACTTTTTGATAGAGACGCGGTTAAAAAGTCGGCAGGCATTGTCGCCAGATACAGTGATTCAAAACCGCGCGAAAAGGTAAAAGTTTATTACAGGAGATATTCCGGCAAAGAAGAAAAGAGCGTATTAACAGTGCCTGTTGATGATAAAGTATTAAAAAGAATCAGGCTCTAAAAAAAAAGGAGGGTTAATGTTATGGCTGATATTATTAAGATATTAGGAGATGAGGCGCGGGCTCTGCTTGAGCATAAGTGTGAAACCATACCAAAGGATATGCTGCATTTACCGGGGCCTGATTTTACAGACAGGATATTCTCAGTATCCGACAGGCCGAAGCCGGCTATAAAAAACATGCAGGTTTTGTTTAACCACGGCAGGTTAAAAGGCACAGGTTATCTGTCCATATTACCGGTAGACCAGGGTATCGAGCATTCTGCAGGCTCGTCATTCGCGCCTAACCCGATATACTTTGACCCTGAAAACATAGTAAAACTCGCGATAGAAGGCGGGTGCAACGGCGTTGCCTCAACCCTGGGCGTTCTGGGGATGGTCTCTGCCAAATACGCAAAAAAGATACCTTTTATCTTAAAGATAAATCACAACGAGCTTTTAAGCTATCCTAACAGCTTTGACCAGAGAATGTTCGCGTCTGTTGAGCAGGCGAGAGATATGGGCGCGGTGGCTGTAGGCGCTACTATATACTTTGGCTCACAGGAATCACGAAGGCAGATAGAGGAGGTCTCGGCAGCATTTTCAAAAGCGCACAAGCTTGGCATGTTTACAATATTGTGGTGTTATCTTCGTAATGACGCTTTTAAAAAAGACGGCAGTGATTATCATACATCAGCAGACCTTACAGGCCAGGCAAACCACCTGGGCGTTACCATAGAGGCGGATATAATAAAGCAGAAACTTCCTACAAATAACGGCGGCTATACAGCCATAAGCTTTGGCAAGACAAGCCTGCTTGTGTATTATAATCTTACAGCACACATCCCAAAAGATCTTACATGGAACCAGGTTGCGAACTTCTATATGGGAAGAATAGGCCTTATAAATTCCGGCGGCCCGTCGGGAAAAAATGACCTCCAGCAGGCGGTAAAGACCGCGGTAATTAATAAAAGGGCAGGAGGAACCGGGTTAATATCCGGAAGAAAGGCTTTCCAGAAACCCATGAAGGAAGGGGTGGAGATTCTTAACGCTATTCAGGATGTTTATCTGGATAAGGGGATTACGATAGCGTAAAGGAAACCAAGGGGTCAGGTCTTGAACATTTAACCAAATTAAGTCAAATGTTCAAGACCTGACCCCTGTAAGTTGTGCAATTATTTCTTGGATTTGCCCTGGGCTGCGACAGCGTCCATTGCTTTCTTTACCTTTTCAGGGTCTCCGAGATAGTAGTGTTTAACAGCGTTCAGGTTATTATCAAGCTCATAAACAAGAGGCATGCCTGTAGGGATATTGAGTTTGACTATCTCCTCATCAGACATCTTATCCAGATACTTTACAAGCGCCCTAAGGCTGTTGCCGTGCGCTGATATGAGGACTCTTTTACCGGATTTTAGGGCAGGCACAATATCATTGTGCCAGTAAGGAAGAAACCTCTCTACCGTATCCTTAAGGCATTCTGTCATAGGCACATCTTTTTTATCGAGAGCCGCGTAACGCGGGTCTTTCGCGGGAGAGCGCGGGTCATCCTCCTCAAGCGCGGGCGGCTGAACATCATAAGCCCGCCTCCATTTCAAGACCTGCTCGTCACCGTATTTTTGAGCTGTCTCTGCCTTATTTAGCCCCTGCAGGGCGCCGTAGTGTTTTTCATTAAGCCGCCAACAACGATAAACCGGTATCCACATAAGGTCCATTATATCAAGGCTTATCCATAGAGTGCGTATGGCTCTCTTGAGAACAGAGGTGAAAGCAATGTCAAACGCGAAGCCCTCTTTTTTTAATACTTCTCCGGCCTCCTTTGCCTCAGCCAGGCCTTTTTCAGAAAGGTCCACATCTGTCCAGCCTGTGAAACGGTTCTCCTTGTTCCAAAGGCTCTCTCCGTGGCGTAAAAGTACCAGTTTCATATTTGCCATAAATAACTCCCTAGTCTTGTTATCCTGAAGTGCCATTTGTCATTCTGAGGAGCATGCCTACAGGCAGGCGACGAAGAATCTAATGTCTAGATCCTTCATCGCTATCGCTCTTTAAAATGACAATCGTTTCACCTTGTTCAGAATGACACCGGTATTGCTGGTGCGAGGAGGGGGAGTTGAACCCCCACAGAGTTGCCTCCACTAGGCCCTCAACCTAGCGCGTCTGCCAGTTCCGCCATCCTCGCAATCCGGTTTTTTAAGTAAGGATTGAGTATAACAAAAATTATTATTTCAGGCAAGTATATTTTTATTATTGCATATAAGGATTATATCAGTATAATATAATAAAAAAGGAGGATTTAAAAATGTTTAGAAAATATATTATTGTCGCATTAATTATGATGTTATCAATGTTAAGCGCAAATAATGCCTATGCCCAATTCTGGAAAAAATGGTTTAACAGGGATGACCAGGCACAGAAGGCTCCTGAGGCCGAGCAGAAAGAGGAAAATGCCGCAAAAGAGAACAAAGAGGCTTCTCAGGATGGAGAGAGGGAGGCAGGAGGCCTTACATACGAACAGGCAGAGGATATGGTTGAGGCAGAGCTTAAAAGAGACATAGAAAGAGCGCGTAAGGCGAAAGAGGCTCTTGTGGCCGGCCAGGCGGCGGATTCAGCGGCAGAGACAGGGGTGAGCGATGAAGCGCCCGAACCGGGCAAACCCCCTGTTAAGAGCGCGTCAGATGAGATATCCGAAGAAGAGCGGCAAAGGCAGATTAGGAAGACACAACAGCAGGTTGACCAGATACACAGGATAAATGAGTTAAACCGCGCCCAGCGTTCGGCAGAACAGATAAGGCGCATAAATGAGTTTAACAGACAGCAGAAACGCCTGGAAGATATAAATGAGATAAACAAACAACAAGAAAACTTAAATAATATCAATAAGTTA
>CAZBMI010000079.1:0-6083 GCA_964492885.1 uncultured Planctomycetia bacterium
TAATACGGGATTTTTCGGCAGAGTAGCGATATATGAGATACTTCTTGTAGACGAAACTATAAAGGACCTTATATTGAAAAAGGCTTCGTCTACAAGGATAACAAAAGCCGCGCTCGCAAACGGCATGCAGACGTTAAGGCAGAACGGCTGGCGCAAAGTAATATCAGGCCAGACAACTCCTGAGGAGGTTTTGAAAGTTACCTCCGAAGAATCGGGCATAGAAGTTATTGACCAGGATGACAAACAGGTATCTCCGGAGCGTTTTACCGAGACTGTCAATAATCAAAAATTTGATAGAGAGAAGAGGATATACAGCAGGTTAGACAGCAGGGTAAACGTGCGTTATAAGCTTGTAAAGTCCAGGCAGGAGCTGCTTAAGAAGGTATCTGCGCAGGAACAGTTCAGCATGACGAAGGATATATCCGCAGGCGGGTTATTATTTACTGTTCACAAGCCCCTGCCTGTTGCCGCAATACTTGAGTTGAAGATAGAGCTGCCTAACAGCAGTAATCCTATAGAATGCCTTGCGAAGGTTGTAAGGATAGAAGAGGAGGGCGAGGGAGACTATTATAACGCGGCAGTATATTTTCTTGACATAACCAGCGAGGATAAAGTCAGGCTTGATAAGTATATAAAATCGGAGATTAAGGACTAATATGGCTATATACAAATACAAGGCAAAGAAAGGCCCCGGCGGTATAATAGAGGGGACACTCGAGGCCAAGACAAAAGAAGATGTCATTGAGAATTTAAGCAGGAGAGGCCTGCTGCCTGTATCTGTCGAAGAAGGAGAATGCCGGGCCGATTCCAGGCCTGATTCTTCGTTGCTTAAAATCTCGGGCAGGATAAAGCCCCGTGAGGTTACGGTATTTACCAGACAGCTCGCGAGTCTTTTGAAATCCGGAATACAGATATTCAATGCTATAAATATTATAACAGAACAGGCCGGGAGCCCAGCCATAAAGAAGGTATTGGCAGATATAAACAGCGGCATAAAAGACGGTTCAAGATTTTCCCACGCGCTTGCTAAATACCCCAAGGTCTTTTCAGACCTCTATATATCCATGGTAAGGGCCGGAGAGAACAGCGGTATGCTGCCCGAGGTTCTTACGAGAATAGCGCAGTATAGAAGGAAACAGGATGAGCTTGTATCGCGTATACGCATGGCTCTGGCTTATCCTGTTATCATGAGCCTGGTCGGCTGCGCTACCGTGGTATTTATGCTTACCTTTGTTATGCCGCGGCTTACAAGGGTATTTACACAAATGGGCAGGGACCTGCCTATGCCTACCCAGATTATGATATACATAAGTGACGGCCTAAGGCAGTGGTGGTTTGCGATAGCAATTTTTATCATAGCGTTTATTCTTATATGCAAGAAACAGTCAAAAACAGAATCGGGCCAGATATTTTTCAGCAGGCTGAAACTTTCCGCGCCTGTTATAAAAGAGTTTCTGCTCAAGGCCGAGCTCGCGCGCTTCTGCCTCACGCTGGAACTGCTTATAAGAAACGGTATCACAATATTGGAGGCAATAAAGACCTCCATTCCCGTACTGGGAAACAGGATTATAAAGGACCGGCTGAAAGAGAGCTATAAGGAGCTGGAGCAGGGCAGTTCCCTGGGCAGCAGCCTCAAAAAGTCCGAGTTATTCCCCGTGTTTATGAGTAATTTGATAAGCGTAGGCGAAGAATCAGGCAGACTGGATGATTCTCTGGCAGAAATAGGCGACAGCTACGAGAGAGATACTGATGAAGCCATAAAGATTATGAGCAATATGCTTGAGCCTGTTATAATTTTGGTATTAGGCCTGATTGTAGGTTTTATTGTTGTGGCTATGCTGCTTCCGGTATTTGAGATGAATCTGGCAGTGAGGTAAAATTGAAGCTATAAGCTATAAGCTATAAGCTATAAGCTGTAAGCTGTAAGTTGTAAGCGAAACCCGTGTTATCCTGAGTACGAAGTGCGAAGGATCTGGCGTTTTAGATGCAGGATGAGATTGCTTCGGTCGCTATCGCTCCCTCGCAATGACAACGCTATGTCATTGCGAGCCCCGAAGGGGCGAAGCAATCCCAAAATACGTAGTTATGAAAAACCATGTATTAAGACATAAGGCAAAAATACTCGTTGTTCTATTATCTGTTTTGCTATTTACGCTCTTATCCTCATACTCATTTGCAGCGACATGGCAGGAGATGGGAGGGGACCATTTTATTGTCTATTATAGCGATGATGAAGACTTTGCCAAAGATGTATTAGATAAAGCAGAGGAGCATTATAAGAGGATAGCGACGGAATTAGGATACCCCCGGTATTCAGAGTTCTGGACATGGGACAACAGGGTTAAGATTTACTTATACCGGACAAAGGCAGATTATTTAAAGGCGGTCGATATGCCGGAGTGGTCAGACGGAATGGCTGATTATGTTAATAAGCGCATAGTAAGTTTTCGCTCGTCTGAAGATTTTACCGAATCGTTTCTTCCGCATGAAATGGCCCACCTCATATTCAGGGATTTCGTAGGCTTTACAGGCGAAATCCCGCTCTGGCTTGATGAAGGAATCGCTCAATGGTCAGAACAAGCCAACAGGCGCGAAATGCAGGCTCTTGCCAAAGAGTATTACATGAATGATAAAATGCTTTTAATGGAAGATGTTATGAACCTTAATATGAAGGCGCTTAAAAAGATAGACAGGGTATATATAAGAGCTAACAAAATGAGGAGCGGAGAGAACGGGGTATTGTTCTTAAGCACTGACCAGCTTGTGAATACGTTTTATCTGCAGTCAGTATCTGTCATAGGTTTTTTGCTTGAGCGTTACGGTTCTCTTAAGTTCGCTGATTTCTGCCGCCGGCTTCGTGACGGCAATACCGTTGAACAGGCGCTTAAGCTGGTTTACCCTAACAGCATACAGAACCTCGAGGCCCTGGAGGATAACTGGCGGGGGTATCTGGAAAAGCAGTAGAAATAGAATTAAGGATTAAGTTAAGAATTGTTCTTGAGATTGCTTTGGTCGCTATCGCTCTCTCGCAATGACGACTGCTGTCATTGCGAACGAAGCCCCGAACCAAATATAAAATTTGGTACGGGACGAAGTGAAGCAATCCTGTTCTTGAGATTGCTTCGGTCGCTATCGCTCTCTCGCAATGGCGACTGCTGTCATTGCGAGGAGACGAAGTCGACGAAGCAATCCCATAATTTTATAATCGGAGGAACATAATATGAGAAAAAGAGGTTTTACGCTGGTTGAGCTTATGCTGGTTGTTATTATAATCGGTACGCTTGTGGCTATGATACTGCCGAGGCTTACAGGCCGCAGCGAGCAGGCAAGAATAGCCACCGCGCAGGCTGATATACAGGCTAATATCGCTACCGCTCTTAAACTTTATGAGCTTGATAACGGTGGTTTTCCTACTACCGCAGAGGGTTTAGACGCGCTTCTTGAAAGGCCCACTTCAGCTACGAACTGGAACGGCCCTTATCTGGAGAGGAAACCACTGGACCCTTGGGGCAGGCCGTATAAGTATAAGTGGCCGGGCGAGCACAGGGCTGATTATGACCTCTATTCTCTTGGTAAGGACGGTTTAGAGAGTAATGATGATGTTACCAACTGGGATTAGGAGATTGGCTGATATTGCCCCGCCTGCCTTTGGCAGGTTCGCGATGACAAACGTTACGTCATTGCGAGTCCCCAACGGGGACGAAGCAATCTCAGCGTCTAAAATTGCCGCGTTACACCTTAAGGCAGGTTCGCGATGACAGGCAAGAGAAGAGGTTTTACGCTTGTAGAGGTTATGATAGCCGCTTCGATAATGGCATTAGGAGCTGTCTTAATATACGAATCTTTTTTTATGTGTATAGATTCATTCAATAACTGCGCGGACCGCCTTGATATAGCTCCGTGGATAGACGAGAAGATATGGCAGGCGCAGGATGAGATTATGCGCGCGGGCACACTTGATGAATTTGATAAGACAGGCGGTTTTGTCATGGATAATAACCAATATAATTGGCGGCTATATTCCCAGATTTTAAGCGCAAGTTTATTTTATGACCTCTATAAAGTCAATCTTAATGTATCGTGGAAAGAAGGCAAAAGATATGCGAAATCTTCAAGGACGGCGTATGCCATATATAATAAAGAGGAATAATTCCGCGCTTACGCTGGTTGAGATGCTGATAGTCGTCATGATTCTGGCGGTGGTTTCGCTGGCGATATATTCGGTCTTCAGCACAGGCATAAAAATATGGCAGCATGTCAATACGAGCAAGATTAATGATGACCTGAATATATTTTTTGATAAACTCGCCCTTGAATTAAGGGGCAGTTTTGACTACGAAGGGCTTGAATTCTTAGGAAGGGGAGACGGCCTTATATTTACTACATTGGTTAAGAGCCAGAGGCTTGGCAACAAGAGCGTAGGCAGGGTTGGATATCATTATAATTACATGAAAGAATCCATAGAGAGGCAGCAGAAGGATTTTTCTCATATATACCAGGAAGATAAAGGCCGCAGCTCAAAGGCGCTTGAAGATGTAAGCTCATGCAGGTTTAGCTACTATTTTTTTGAGGAGCAGACAAAAGAATACATATGGCTTGAAGAATGGCAGCAGAAAGGCCTGCCCCTGGCCGTAAGATTAGACATCGAACTTGAGAATGCCAAAAAGACAAGCAGGTTTACAAGAACAGTTACTATCCCGGCAGGCTGCCAGGCGTAAGGCCAGTATCTTATTGATAGCCTTATGGTCGCTCTGCTTACTGGTAACTTATGTGGTTTATCTAAGCTATGGAGTCAGGCAGAAGATTACGCTGGTCCAGGGCATTGAAGACCGCGATAAACTTTATTTTATAGCTGAAGCCGGCGCGAAGAAAGCGATGATTGTATTGAGAAGAGACTATGACGCCGGGTATGATTACCTAAACAGCTTGTGGGGTAATAATGTCCTTTCTTTTATGGACACCAGGGTAGGAGAGGGCAGGTTTAATATCTGCTATGAATATGCTGATAAAGAATCGGGTATACGCTGTTTAAGATACGGCCTTATAGATGAGGAGAGAAGGCTTAATTTAAATTTTGCCGGGCAGTACGCGCTTGAGAGGCTTTTTCGTATCGTGCTTGACCCGGGTGAAATGAAGGCGCAGGAACTGGCAGCTGCTGTCGTTGATTGGCGGGATGGCGACAGCTCGCTCTCTATACCGGTAGGAAGCGCCGAGGACCGCCAATACAGGAATTTTCACTATCCTTATGAATCAAAAGATTCTGATTTTGAGGTTAAGCAGGAACTTCTTTTGGTCAAGGGTATGGACTCGGTGATGTTTAACGCTGTCAAGGATTATGTTACGGTTTACGGCTCAGGGAAAGTCAATGTGAATACGGCAACAAGGCAGGTGCTTATTTCACTGGGGCTAAGCCGGAGAATAGTCGATGAGATATTATCTTTTCGTTACGGAGAGGATGAAACCCCGTTTACTGAGGATGACAACGCGTTTACTCAAGACGGCGGCATAGTATCAAGATTGAGCCAATACTCGGATTTGAGCGCGTCTGAGGTAGCAGAGCTTACCGCGGCCATGGATAAGTATCTTACGGTGAAATCAAGCGCTTTTGAGGCGAAAATCACGGCCGGCTTAAACAGGAGAAAAAGACAGTATAAGGGCTCGTGCGTTATTGACAAAGAAGGCAAGATACTTTTCTGGCAGGAAGTCTGATTATGTTTAGAAAAAAGATAAAGAAGATAAGCCCTTTATCATCCGTAGGCGGCAGGGATGTTATAGGCATAGACTTAAGCGGCAACCGTTTAAAGATAAGCCATATCAGGATATCGGCAGGTAAAAGCAGCCTGCTGAATCTCCTTACCCATGATATCGGAGACCTTTCCGCGGATGAAACAGCGGGCATTATAAAGACTTTTTTATCAGAGCTTCACATTAAGCACGCGGATTTTATAGATATTGTCACCTCGCCGCAGGCTGTGATAAAAAATCTCGAGATTCCTTCCGTCAATCCCGACGAGATACGGGAGATAATAAACCTGCAGGCCGGCAGGGAGACACCGAATTCCAGGAAAGCCATAATAATAAAT
>CAZBMI010000080.1:0-6077 GCA_964492885.1 uncultured Planctomycetia bacterium
ATAGCCATGTCGTCACTGCTTACTACCTCGATGCCTTCTATGAGACAGACCATAGACCTGCTCAAACAGCAGGGTTTAAATTCCGGCATAAAGACTATAATAGGAGGAGCTCCTGTCACGCAGGAGTATGCCAATGATATAGGCGCGGACGGTTACGCCCAGGATGCCTCATCTGCTGTTGACAAGGCAAAGGAACTTTTGGGGCTTTAGCAGTCCCAACGGAGTGAAAATGGCCATATTATTCGGAAAGCAGAAAGACAAGAACGGAAAGCCCGTAAAGAACAATACAAAGAAGAGCAAGATACCTGACGGCTTGTGGACAAAGTGCGAGGATTGCGGGGATATTATATTCAACAAGACTCTTGAGGAGAACCTCATGGTATGCACAAAGTGCAATTACCATTTTGTCCTTGACATTAAAAAACGCATAGGAGTTACTCTTGATGAAGGGGCTTTTGAGGAGTTTGACAGCGAGTTAGCCTCAGTAGACCCTCTGGATTTCCAGGGGCCCAAGACATACAAGGAGAAGCTTAAGAAGGATATTGAGGCCACTAAGCTGAAATCAGCCGCTGTTTACGGTAAAGGAAAGATAAAGTCAAAAGACGTTATACTTTCTGTTACGGACTCCAGGTTTATAATGGGCTCTATGGGCTCTGTTGTCGGTGAAAAGATAACACGCGCTATCGAGATGGCGCAGGAAGAGAAGCTGCCTTTGATAATTATCTCAGGCTCGGGCGGAGGAGCCAGGATGTATGAGGGCATGTTCTCTCTTATGCAGATGGCAAAGACATCAGCAGCGCTTTCGCGGCTGAATAAAGCAGGCGGGCTCTTTATATCGGTTCTTACAAACCCTACCATGGCAGGCGTGCTTGCCAGTTTCGCTTCACTGGGTGACGTCATAATAGCAGAGCCTAAATCTCTTATAGGTTTTACCGGCCCGCGCGTAATAGAACAGACTATAAGGCAGAAACTGCCTAAAGGTTTTCAGCGCTCGGAATTTCTTCTTGAGCACGGCTTTGTCGATATGATAGTATCAAGAAAGGACATGAGAGATTCTCTCTCCATGATGATAGATTATTTAACTATTAAGTGATAACTTATAGGTTATGCGTTTTGTAATTAAACATATAATACAGGGAGTAATATAACAATGGCACAGGTAAGTTTACGCAATGTTACAAAGATATTTTCAAAAACCGCGAAGGCTGTAGATAATATAAATCTGGGTATAGAGAACAAGGAATTTTTAGTCCTTGTAGGGCCTTCGGGATGCGGTAAGTCAACCACTTTACGAATGATAGCAGGCCTTGAGGAACCTACGGAAGGCAAGATATACATTGGCGATAAGATGGTGGTAGGCGTTCCGCCTAAAGACCGCAACATCGCCATGGTATTTCAGAATTATGCCCTGTATCCGCACATGACAGTCTATGAGAATATGGCATTCGCGCTTAAACTGCGCAGGATATCAAGGAGCGAGATAGACCAGAGGGTAAAAGAGGCGGCTGATATACTCGGCATAACAAGGCATCTCAAGAAACGGCCAAAGGCCTTATCAGGCGGAGAGCGCCAGCGCGTAGCGGTAGGAAGGGCCATAGTGCGAAAACCCATAGTATTCTTATTTGACGAGCCCTTAAGCAATCTTGACGCTAAACTGCGCGTGCAGATGAGGACAGAGATAAACAAGCTTTATACGCGTTTACAGACTACCATGGTATATGTAACCCATGACCAGGTAGAGGCCATGACAATGGGCACAAGGATAGCTGTAATGAAAGACGGCGTCATAGACCAGATAGCAGACCCCATAACATTGTATAATAATCCCGCGAATAAGTTTGTAGCGGGTTTTATAGGCTCGCCGCCTATGAATTTCATGGAAGGCATAATAGTAAAGAAAGACGGAAAGCTCTTTTTTAATGAGGGAAGTTTCATGGTAAAGCTGACAGATGACATGACGGATAAGCTTGTGCCTTATTGCGACAAAGACGTGATATTCGGGTTAAGGCCCGAAGATATACATGATAAGCTCTTTGTGCAATACGCCTCAGAAGACAACACCGTTAAATCTGTCTGCGAAGTAGTAGAGCCTATGGGGGCTGAGGTCTACCTTTATCTTAAAGCAGGTAAACATACCTTTATTGCCCGTGTGGGAGGCCATAATAAGTCGGTTGTAAACCAGGAGATGGATATGGTCTTTGACATGAGCAAGGCGCACTTTTTTGACTCCAAGACAGAGAAAGCTATTATATAGCCATTATCTATGTATCCATTAAGATATAAAGTAATCCTGTGGACATTATTGGTAGCAATACTCTCCTGCATTACGTACTGCTTATTTAATAGTTTTTTGCTTTTTAAGGCAAACCCGTCTTATCTTTTGGGTGTAATATCCTATATTGTCGTATTCTTCGGCATAGCCATAATTTTCTCACCTATACTCCTTGAGACGAACAGCCACTGGATATTCCTGCTTATATCCTGCGCGATAATACCTGTCCTGTCACTGGCAACAGGCGTGTATTACAACATGCTCTGGCTTGCGGTGCTCTTCGGGATTACGGTGACAGTTCATATCTTCTACAGGCAGAGAATAGGCATGCTTGCCAGGAAGATACTTGCCATTGAGAAGGTAAAAGAAGCTGTCAATGTCGTTAAGTTTCAGTGGAATCAGGCCAAAGATTTTAATAACGCGTTATCACAGCGCTTAGACAGGTATAGGAGCCTGCGGGAGATAGGAGAATCATTCAGCGCCAGGCTCTCGCTTGATGAAATATGCAAGCTTGCCGCGGATACTGCATATGATATGATACCTGATAACGATACAGCCATGCTTTTCTTAGTAGACAAAAGCCAGCAGAAGCTTATGCTTTATGCCTCAAAAAAATCCACAGACCTTCCTAAGATAAAGTCAAAGGCAGGCGATATATTCGATAAGTGGGTCTTTAAAGAGCGGCAGTCATTAAACGTGGAAGATGTTAGCGAAGACTTCAGGTTTGAGTATAAGCCATTGGAGGGCGAGCGGTATTTCAAATCTCTTATAAGCGTTCCGATGATAAGCCAGTCGCGCATAATAGGCATACTGCGCTTAAACAGCAGGCAGAAGAACGCCTATTCTTTTGATGACCTCAGGCTTCTTGATTTTATATCTGACCTCGCCTCAAGCGCTATAAACAACGCGACGCTCTACAAGAGGACAGAGGAGCTTTCTACAAAGGATTCATTGACGGGTTTTTACATACACAGGTATATGAAAGAGTCTCTTGCCCGCGAAACAGAAAGGGCAAAGCTTAACAGGACGCCTCTTTCGCTTATCATGATAGACATAGACCATTTCAAGGATTACAACGATAAATACGGGCACTCGGCAGGAGACAAAGTCCTTCTGGGCATCGCGCGCATAATACGCAGTAGTGTTCATAAGCACAACCACATGACTGCCCGTTACGGCGGGGAGGAGTTTGTGATAGTCCTTCCGAATATGGAAAAGGATAACGCGAGAAAGCTGGCAGAGCAGATAAGAGAGAATGTACAAGAGCATAAGTTTTCCCTGCGCCGCAAAGAGACCGGCGTTACTATATCAGCGGGAGTGGCCTCATATTCAGGCCAGGCGGGAGGAGGCGAGGAGCTTCTTAAGACCACAGACTTCCTGCTTTATAAAGCCAAAAAGGAAGGCCGTAACAAGGTATGCGTTGCCTGATATCCCTTATAATAATAACTCTTATATTCATAGCAGCGGTATTTAATGCCGTAAAACTGAATCTTTATGGCCCGGTATTTAACCTTGTGCTTATACCGGTTATAGTATCTGTTATGTTCTTTTCCCTGTTCGAGGCCTGCCTCTTATTGCTGGTGACACTGCTTATGGCGCTTGGGTTTTTATTCCTGAATACGGAGTTAAACAGTGTTATTCACACGCTTGTGTTTCTTACAGCCTCCGCATGCGCGGCATACACGTTAAGGCGCGTAACAGAAGGGGTAATCAGCCTGAAGGAGAGGGTCTTAGGCGTTATAAAAGAGGAGTACCGCTCATTTCATGAGCTGGATAAGAAATCAGAGAGTGAGAAGCTTAACCTGCAGAAAGCGGTTCATGATATAACCAGCCTTTCACAGGCCCCGAAAGAGATGATATCCTCGGTGAGCTTAGAAGAGCTTATAGACTGCATGGAGAAAGCCATAGTCGGGTATTTTACTTTTTCAAAATGCAAGCTTATTATATTCTCGTTTAAAGAAGCCGTTCCTAATATAGATACGATATACAACCTTCCAAGGAACAGGGCGGGCAAACAGCAGGATGATACCACAGGCTATGAAGAGATGTTATGTGATTTTATAAGAGATAAGAGCTCGCCTCTTATAATAGATAAGAATTCCAATATGCCTGTTCCTGATGAGTTGAAGCTTCCTGAGGATATAGATACATTTATAGCAATACCGCTTATAGCCGGAAACAGGCTTAACGGCGTATTTGTTGTAGAGGGGCCTCTCTTAAATGATATAGTGCGCCTGATAATACTGGGGCACCAGTTCTCCATAGTGCTTGAGCGGATAAGACTCTACGCCCTTGTCCAGGAGCTTGCCATAACAGACGGGCTTACCAATGTATTTGTCCGCAGGTATTTCTTAGACAGGTTTGCGGAAGAGACAGAGAGGGCAGGGCACTTTTCCACGAAACTATCGTTTTTAATGCTCGATATAGACTTTTTCAAAAAGTGCAATGATAAATTCGGGCATCTTGTAGGAGACGTCGCCTTAAAGAGGATAGCTGACATCCTGAAGCGAAACCTGCGCGAGATAGATATAATAGGCCGTTACGGAGGAGAGGAATTTGCCATAATGCTTCCTGAAACCACAAAAGAAGGCGCCTTCGCGGTTGCGGACAGGCTGAGGGAGGAAGTGGAAAAGGCTGACATAGAGGCTTATGATGAGAAGGTAAAGCTTACTATCAGCATGGGTATTGCTACTTTTCCGGATGACGCTAATGACTTAAAACAGATTATTGACAAGGCTGACCAGATGCTGTACAAGGCAAAAGAGTCCGGCAGAAACAAGGTGGTGGTATATGCGGCAGAAGAACAGAATAGTAGGCGTTGATTTCGGCGCTACTTTTATAAAGGTGGGCCTTCTTGATTTAAAGGGAAACATACTTAAGAAGACTTTTATGTCGACAAAGTCCCATATATCAAAGGCAAGCCTCATCTCCGGAATGGTGGATGAAGTTAAACTGATATCAGAAGGCACAAGGGCTAAGCTCGCGGGCGTTGGCATAGGCGTTCCGGGCCAGGTTGATTATAAAAAGGGTCTTATCTATAACCTTACTAATGTTAAAGGATGGAAAAACGTGCCTTTACGCGATATCCTGAAGAAACGCCTTAAATTTCCCGTGTTTGTTGACAATGACGCCAACGCTGCGTGTATTGGTGAGGCCAAATGGGGCAACGCAAAGGGTTTTAAAGACGTAGTATGCATTACGCTGGGCTCCGGATTAGGAAGCGCTGTTATGATAGACGGCAGGATTTTCAGGGGCAGGGGGTATTCAGCTGCCGAGATGGGTCATATCTGCATTGAGCGTTTCGGACCTAAATGCAACTGCGGCGGCTACGGCTGCCTTGAGACCTTTGTCGGAAACAGCTATATTGTAAGAGAAGTTGTAAAGCGCCTGAAAAAAGGCGAAAAGTCCATACTACTTAAGCTCGCAGACGGCAAATTCTCCAACATAACACCGAAACTTATACACGAGGCTTCTGAAAAAGGCGATAAGTTCTCTGTAAATATCTGGAAAGAGACAGGTGTTAATCTTGGTATAGGTTTAAGCAGTATAGTAAATACGTTTAACCCCGAGATTATAGTAATAGGCGGAGGGGTTTCAAAGGCCGGGAAAGTTCTATTCGATTCTATGCGCGCTACTGTAAAGGCACGCGCCATACCGATATTTACAAAAGGCCTTAAGATAAGAAGCGCGAAGTTTATAGAAGACGCCGGCACCGTAGGCGCCGCCGCTCTCGTGCTCGAACACTAGAGCGCTGTCATTGCGAGGAGCGAAGCGACGAAGCAATCCCAATAAGCATATAGCAATG
>CAZBMI010000081.1:0-6021 GCA_964492885.1 uncultured Planctomycetia bacterium
GCCCATAACAGACAGCGTAAACGCTGTTAAGATACTCTCTTATATAAGGGAAAGGGGCACGGAGTCTGCAACCAGAAACCTCGATTACTGGGACAGGCTCTTTCTTGAGGCAGGCCAGACAGCAAGGCATAAGAGCGCGCCGAAAAAGATAAAGCAGACCATGGATAAACTCTGCGGGCTTATGCTTACAAAGAACAAGGACATGCTCAGACTTGTAACAAAATATATCACGCTTGATGACCTGCTATATATAAAATCGAGATTAATAGGCACAGGCTTTATCGGCGGAAAAGCTGTCGGCATGTTCTTGGCAAGAAATATGCTCTCTTTTGATAAGAACCTTAAGTGGGACAGTATCGCCGAGGCGCACGACTCTTTTTACATAGGCTCTGACATATTCTATTCATATATAGTCGAGAACAAGTGGTGGAAACTGCGCATGCAGCAGAAGACAGAGCAGGGCTACTTAAGCATAGCAAAGATACTTAAAGATAAACTTTTACACGGGGTCTTCTCGCAGGAGATTATGGAGAGCTTCCAGCAGATAATAGAGTATTTTGGCTCAAGCCCGATTATAATACGCTCAAGTTCTCTTTTAGAAGACGGCTTTGGAAACGCCTTTGCCGGAAAGTATGACAGCGTATTCCTGGCAAACCAGGGCTCTCCCGAACAACGCTATATAGAGTTCGCGGACGCGGTAAGGCACATATACGCGAGTACTATGAATGAGGACGCGCTTGTCTACAGGAAACAGCGCGGCCTTGACAAACTCGACGAGCAGATGGCGCTTCTTGTCCAGAGGGTATCAGGCTCAGACCACAAAGGCCTGTTTTTCCCGGATATAGCAGGCGTGGGTGTTTCTTATAACACGTATGTGTGGAATGATAAGATGAATCCGAAATCAGGCATGCTAAGGCTTGTATCAGGCCTTGGAACCCGCGCGGTAAACCGTGTTGAGGGTGATTACCCTCGCATGGTAGCTCTTGAAGAGCCCTTAACAAGGCCGTATTCTGAAAAGAATGACTTAAGAAAATTTTCACAGCACGCCATAGACCTTATAGATATTAAAAATAATCGCTTTGAAACTATGGACTTTGCTGATATCATATCCAACAATGCCTATCCGGAATTTAAGAGATTCGCGGAAAAAGACCACGAGGCCATGCGGTTAAGCAGTGACAGGGGCATAAAGGGAAAAGAGTACTGGATACTTACCTTTGATAAGTTTTTTACTGATACCAATATAGCCGAACGTTTTCAGGAGATATTAAAGAGCCTGGAGAAGGCGTATAATTACCCTGTAGAGATAGAGTTCACGCTCAATTTTACAAATAATGGCTCTTTCAAGATAAACCTCTTACAGTGCAGGCCGTTACAGACACAGGGCATAGGAAAGAAGACACAGATACCTGATGTTGACAAGAAAGACCTTATATTCTCCTCAACAGGGTATTTTTTAGGCGGTAATATATCCCAGCAGATAGAGCAGGTCATATATATATCTGCCAGGGAGTATATAGACCTGCCTATCAAGGATAAGTACGAGATAGCTCGTAATGTAGGAAGGCTAAACAGGACGATAGAGGACAGGCAGAAACAGCCCACGCTCCTGATAGGGCCCGGAAGATGGGGCACAACCACTCCGTCTTTGGGTATCCCTGTGAAGTTCGCGGAGATAAACAACGTAATTGTGCTTGCGGAGACGGCGTTTCCAGCCGGGCACCTTATGCCTGAGCTCTCTTTCGGAACACACTTTTTCCAGGACCTTGTCGAGACAAATATATTCTATGTCGCGCTTTTTCCGGATAAGGAAGATACTATTGTGAACATAGACTGGTTTAAGGGTATGGATAACATGCTTGTTGAGCTTTTGCCGCAGGCAGAGAAATACAAGGATTGTATCGGTGTTTATGATATATCAGAAAAAAATATCAGGATAATATCCGATACAGTATCGCAAAGGATAGTATGTTTTCGCGCGTGAGTGATAGATCCTTCGCCCTTCGGGCTCAGGATGACACTTTCTTTGTCATTCTGAGCACAGCCTCGTTACAAATTTATATGCCAACGCATACGAGCAAAATTTGGTTCGGGGCGCAGCGAAGCAATCCCAACATATAGGAGAGAATATTGAAGGCAAAGATTGCGCTTGAAGACGGAAGGGTATTTGGCGGAGAGTCTTTCGCGGCTGTTGGCGAAAAAGAGGCTGAGGTAGTCTTTAACACAGGCATGACAGGCTATCAGGAGATTCTCACAGACCCTTCATACGCGGGCCAGATGGTTGTAATGACTTATCCCTTAATCGGCAACTACGGAATTAATGAAGAGGATAATGAGTCGAGAAAACCATTTTTAGAGGCGCTTATCATAAAGGAGTTAAGTTCCATACCGAGCAACTGGCGCTCGAAGATAAGCCTTGATGATTATATGCTAAAGCATAACATAATGGGTATACAGGGTATTGACACTCGGGCGCTTACAAGGCATATAAGGACACAGGGCGCTATGAAGGCAGTCATCTCCACGCAGGACCTGGACGATAAGAGCCTTGTAAAGAAGGCAAAGTTTTCACAGGGCTTAATAGGAAGAGACCTTGTTAAGGATGTTACATGCGAGAAACCGTATACCTGGAACGAAAAAGGAAAGCTCAGGGTATGTGTAATAGACTGCGGAGTAAAGTATAATATCCTGCGCAATCTTCAAGAGAACGACTGCGCAGTAGAGGTATTTCCCGCTGAAACTTCACCAAAAGAGCTTCTGGCGAAAAACCCCGACGGAATCCTTGTATCAAACGGCCCCGGAGACCCTGCCGCTGTCTTGAATGTGATAGAGACAGTGAAATCTCTTATAGGAAAAGTGCCTCTTTTCGGAATATGCCTGGGCCAGCAGATAACCGGCCTTGCCTTAGGCGGTAGAACATATAAGCTGAAGTTCGGGCACCACGGTTCCAACCACCCTGTAAAAGACCTTGCCACAGAAAAGTGCAGCATAACAGCGCAGAACCACGGTTTTTGCGTTGACATAGAGTCACTTCCAAAAGATGACATAGAGATAACTCATATCAATTTAAATGACAATACCCTTGAAGGTATCGCGCATAAGAAGTTTCCGATATTTTCAGTACAGTTTCATCCGGAAGCAGGCCCGGGCCCGAACGACGCTAAGGCGCTGTTCGCGAGATTCGCAAAGATGATGGAGAAATTCAATGCCTAAGCGAAATGACATATCAAAGATACTGATTATAGGTTCAGGTCCTATTATCATAAGCCAGGCATGCGAGTTCGATTATTCTGGAACACAGGCCTGCAAGGCGCTTAAGGAAGAAGGCTATCAGGTAGTTCTATTAAATTCCAATCCCGCCACAATAATGACAGACCCGGAAATTGCCGACGCTACTTATATAGAGCCCATAACTCCTGAGATAGTTGAGAAGATTATTGAAAAGGAAAAGCCTGACGCGATACTTCCTACACTCGGCGGCCAGACGGGCTTGAACACAGCGCTTAAGGTTGCTGAGGCAGGAATACTTGATAAGCATAACGTAAAGATGCTTGGGGCTGATTCTGATGTCATAAATCGCGCCGAAGACAGGAAGTCTTTTAAAGAGGCTATACAGGAGATAGGCCTCGGCCTTCCAAAGAGCATGCTTGCCTATACAATGGAAGAGGCAGCGAAAGCGCTTAAGAGAATCGGCCTTCCTGTTATTATAAGGCCCAGTTTTACACTCGGAGGGACAGGCGGCGGAATAGCGCAGACAGAAGAAGATTTTTACAAAATAGCGGACATGGGCCTTAAGAACAGCATGATAAGTGAGATACTCATAGAGGAGTCTATTATAGGCTGGAAAGAGTATGAGCTGGAGGTCATGCGGGATGTAAAAGACAATGTTGTAATAGTCTGCTCTATAGAGAACTTAGACCCGATGGGCATACATACGGGTGACTCTATAACAGTAGCTCCTGCCCAGACCCTTACGGATAAGGAATACCAGGCCATGAGGGATGCCTCTATAGCGATAATACGCAAGATAGGTGTTGAGACAGGAGGCTCTAACATACAGTTTGCGGTTAATCCGAAAAACGGCCGCATGGTAGTTATTGAGATGAACCCGAGGGTCTCAAGAAGTTCGGCTCTCGCGAGCAAGGCAACGGGATTTCCTATAGCCAAGTTCGCGGCAAAGCTCGCGATAGGGTATACATTGGATGAGATACAGAATGATATAACACGTGAGACTCCGGCGTGTTTTGAACCGGCAATAGATTATTGTGTTGTAAAGATACCGCGTTTTACCTTCGAGAAATTTCCTGAGGCAAAGGATGTATTGGGAATATCCATGAAATCAGTCGGAGAGACCATGGCAATAGGAAGGACCTTTAAAGAGGCCCTTCAGAAAGGCTTACGTGGCCTAGAGATAGGCCACTTTGGCCTGGATAATAAGCTATCTTATAAGGATATACCAGAGGACAAACTCCAAAAGCGCCTTAAAGAACCCAATGCCTCAAGGATATTTTATATAAAGTATGCCTTACAACGCGGCATGAAAGCGCAGGAGATAGTATCAATAACCGGAATAGACCCTTGGTTTATAGATAACATAAGGCAGATAGCGGAGTTTGAAAAGAGCCTTCCGGAATCCATTGATATGCTTGACAAAGATATTCTTCGCAAGGCAAAGAGTTTAGGTTTCAGCGATAAGCAGATTGCCAACGCTGTATCATCAGACGAGTCCTCTGTAAGGGAAATGCGCGTAAAACAGCAGATAAACCCTGTCTACAAACTGGTTGATACATGCGCTGCCGAGTTTGAGGCATATACGCCTTATTACTATTCAACATATGAATCCGAGAGTGAGTCCAGGCCCGGAAAACAGAGGAAGATTATGATATTAGGGGGCGGCCCGAACCGAATAGGCCAGGGCATAGAGTTTGACTACTGCTGCTGCCATGCCTCTTTCGCGCTTAAAGAGCTCGGCATAGAGACTATAATGGTTAACTCAAACCCCGAGACAGTATCAACAGATTATGACACGTCAGACAGGCTCTATTTCGAGCCTTTGACATTCGAAGACGTAATGAATATAACAGAGACGGAAAAGCCTGACGGCGTTATAGTCCAGTTCGGAGGCCAGACCCCGCTTAATCTCGCAAAGCGCCTTAAAGACGCGGGAGTGCCTATTATAGGCACTTCAGTAGATTCAATAGACAGGGCAGAGAACAGGGAGAGGTTCGCGGGCCTTATAAAGCGTCTAAATCTTAATCAGCCTCCTAACGGTTCTGCAGCATCAGCAGAAGAGGCAAAGAAGATAGCAAGAGAGATAGGCTTTCCCGTGCTTGTAAGGCCTTCATATGTTTTAGGCGGAAGGTCCATGAGGATTGTATACAACGAGGATTTACTCGACGCTTTTATGAATGACGTAGAGGAGGCATCAGAAGACAACCCGGTATTAATAGATAAGTTCTTAGAAGGCGCTGTTGAGGTGGATGTGGATGCTTTGTCTGATTCCAAGGATATGATTATAGGCGGAGTGATGGAACACATTGAAGAAGCAGGCGTGCATTCAGGCGATTCCGCGTGCGTGCTTCCGCCGCACACCTTAAGCGATGATGTGGTAAGCAAGATAAAGCAGTGTACATACGCGCTTGCAAAAGAGCTTAAGGTGATAGGGCTTATAAATATACAGTTTGCCGTAAGAAACAACAGGATATATGTTCTTGAGGTAAACCCAAGGGCGTCCCGCACAGTGCCTTTTGTAAGCAAGGCAACAGGTATTCCACTCGCGAAACTCGCGGCAAAAGTAATGGCAGGCAAGAGCTTAAAAGAGTTAGGAATAACAGAAGAGCAGGAAATAAATCACATAGCCGTAAAAGAGTCTGTGCTTCCTTTTTCACGCTTTTCAGGAGTTGACATCATATTGGGCCCTGAGATGAAATCCACAGGCGAGGTGATGGGCATTGACAGGACATTCGGCAGGGCATTTTACAAATCACAGTCAGCAGCAGGCTCACCCCTTCCTAAAAACGG
>CAZBMI010000082.1:0-6006 GCA_964492885.1 uncultured Planctomycetia bacterium
TGGTAGTGGCTATCCCTACAAGGGCATATTCTGTTTTACGCCTTGCGAACTGCAGAAGAAATACAGACAAGCATACCGCCGTAATAAAAATAAACTCCAGCTCGGCGCTGGAACGGAAACGGAAATACGTCGTAAACGGTATAAGGCAGCCTATTATGATACCGAAATACCTGTATATAGGTATATTTTTCTTCGATGCCATATTGAAAAACTCATAAAGAGCAAGTCCTACTATTGTTACAATAGCCGCTGCGAAGGTCCATGAAGGAAGTATAAATATTACCAGCCACAAAGAGAGTATTAAAAGCGCGGAACTTATCAGCCTCGATAAAAACACTATCTTCCCCCAAAACGCCTGTCGCGTTTTTGAAAATCTTCTATCGCCGCGGTAAGATCCTTTTTATTGAAATCCGGCCATAGAGTTTTAGTAACCGCTATCTCAGAATATGAGAGCTGCCATAACAGAAAATTGCTCAAGCGGAATTCTCCGCTGGTCCTTATAAGAAGGTCCACATCGGGCAGATCCTTTGTATACAAAGACCTTGTAATCATATCCTCATTAACATCTTCCGGGGAGAGCTTTTCCTTTTGGGCTTTTCTTACAAGCTCTTTTACCGCGTCGGTTATCTCCTGCCTGGAGCCGTAATTCAAGGCAAGGCTCAATACCATTCCTGTATTACCGGAGGTCTTTTTCATTACATCATAGAGCCTTGTCCTCACTTTCAGGGGGAGTTTTTCCAGTCTGCCTATGGCGTTTAGCCTTATGTTGTTTTTCTGTAATTTTTTGAGTTTCTTATTAAGATAGTCATAAAGAAGATTCATGAGACCGTCTACTTCGGGTTTTGAGCGTTTCCAGTTTTCAGCAGAAAAGGCATAAAGTGTTAATGCCTCTATGCCTATTTTCGCGCATTCCTGTGTAATTATATCTATAGTCTTGGCGCCGGCCCGGTGGCCAAACAGCAATGGCAGGTGCTTTCTCTTTGCCCACCTGCCGTTTCCGTCCATTATTATCGCTATATGTCTTGGAAGATTATTATCAGACGTCATAACACATAAAAACGAAGGGCATTCCCCCTCTTTTTATCCCTTTAGCAAAAGAGTAACTGCCCCTTTTAAAAGTTGAGACCGTTGCAAAAGCTCCATAAACGGTCTCATCTTTAATATAACCCGCTTCTGCCTTGTTTAAGCTTTGGGCCGGCCAGTGGTACCGCCCGATAAGCTCCTTTGCCGCAATTCATCTATCTTCTGTATAAGCTGAGCGTTCTTCAGCCTCTCCTGAGTCAGTTTATTACGCGTCTCTTCAAGCTCGAGCCTGACTTCTTTAAGCCCTGCCGTACTCTCATCAAGTCTCTTGGCAATATCTGATAACTTAAGGCTAAGCCTGTTAACCTCTGATGAGAGGTTACGGTTCTCTTGCAGGACAAGGTCTGACCCGGCATTCATATTAAACAGCAATAACAGCAATGCCGATAAAACCATAACAAGCAGAGTGGTAATTATCCTGTAGGTTCGGGTATTCAACGCCATTATTTTATATATTCGATATCCTCTTCTTCAGCCTCTTCGTAGTGCACCTTTGCCTCGGGAAGAGGTTTTATTATTATCTCTACCCTCCTGTTCTTCTGCCTGCCTGCTTTTGTGTCATTTGATGCTACAGGCCTGTATTCACCATAACCGGTGGCCGAGAGCTTAGCCGGTGTAAGGCTGCAGTTGTCCTCGAGATAATGTAAAACACTTGTTGCCCTTGCCGTTGACAATTCCCAGTTGGATTTCCAGCCGGAATATTTTATAGGGACATTATCCGTATGGCCTTCTATGCCTATCTCGTTATCAGCTGTCTCCTGCTTTATTACAGCGCCTATTTTCTTAAGAATCTTCTCTCCTCCCGGTTTTAAGTCCGCCTTGCCGGAATCAAAGAGAACCTCTGCAACAAATGTTATGACAAGTCCCCTGTCTTCCATGGTAAGGGCTACCTGGTCTGAATCTATTTCGGTCTTTAGGCGTTCTTCGAGCAGAGATTTTGCTTCTTTGAGGCGCTCTAGTTCATCCTGCAGTTCTTCTATCTTGCGTTTATCACTGGGCCTTCCTTTATAAAAACCGACTGCACAGCCTGATATAATAAAACATACGGATACAATTAAACATATGAATACGATATTATGACGCCTTCTCATGCCGCACCTCCTTGGGTTTTAAGTATTATAGCACTATTGCGTAAAATACGTCAATATAAATGAGGGCTTACCCGCAACAGGGCTTTGTGCCCTTGTTGGCCTTTTTGCTGCGCCATTTCAACTTGCCTTTTCTCTTCCTCTTTGACATTGTTCTCCTCCTTTATAAACAGGTAAAGCTACAAATTAAGATACAGGGGAGTCTATAATAGTCTCTCCCCACCACATACTGCCTTGATTTACTACAAACTCCATGCCTGTAAGTTTCGCCTCTTTAATCTCAAGCTCTTGGCAATCAATTTCAAATTTTACCCATTTACCAGGCTCCGGGATACGCCCCATATACCAGGCTGATATATAATCTGCCCGACCCGCGAAGACTTCCTTATCGGATTCCCAGTATAATGTTATAACCTCTTTTGAAGCAAATAATAACTTAAGCATAATACCCGAGGGCACGGCCTCAGGCTCAAGATACACATACTGCATTATGCTTGTATCCGCGTTAAGCCTTATAGCAGCGCTTGTATTAAAGGAATGCCTTGCTGTAGCGTCAGCGGCATCAGCCTTATGCGAATCCGCGCCGTTACAGGTAATGTCATTGCTCCATGTCCATTGACCGTATAATACTGAATCGCCCGGCACTTTTCCGGATATCCACGCGGCTTGCTTAGACAGGGTTTTGATATCAACCCCGCAAAACCCTTTCTTGCCGCCGGCTCCTGCAAAACAGGTCAAGATAAGCGGTAACAGCACTCCGAAAAATGCAAGTCTTTTCGTATGCTTTGAAATATTATAAAGAGCGCCAATCTTATTCCAATGTATATAAAACATCCTCTTCTAAAGCTTCAGGGTCTGTCTCCTTTCGGAACCGATAGATATCATGCTTATCCTCGCGCCGACTAAATTCGAAAGCCTGCTAAGATACTTCTTTGCCTTCTTAGGCAGTTTATCAAAACTGAGTATTCCTGATGTATCGCTTAACCAGCCCGGCAATTCCTCGTATTGCGGCGCTGCCTCAAAAAGCATCTCCGTGTTTGTGGGAAAAGAGTTGATGTTTTTACCTTTATACTTATATCCTGTGCATATCTTTATCTTCTCCAGGTTATCAAGCACGTCAAGCTTTGTCACGACTATTTCTGTTATACCGCTTACCATAACAGCCTGCTTTACTATAAGCGCGTCGAACCATCCGCATCGCCTGGGCCTGCCTGTGGTAGCCCCGAACTCTTTTCCTTTATCTCTTATAATGCCCATCAGCCCCTTTGAGAACTCAGTGGGAAAAGGCCCTTCTCCGACCCTGGTGGTATATGCTTTTACAACACCTATTACCTTATTTATCCTGGAAGGGCCTACTCCCGAACCGGTGCATGCCCCTCCTGCCGTGGCATTTGAAGACGTTACATAAGGATATGTACCAAAATCCACGTCAAGCATTGTGCCCTGCGCGCCTTCAAAGAGAACCTTCTTATTGCTATCCAGTGCCCTGTTTATTATAAGCGCGGTATCCTTGATATAAGAGCGCATCTTTTCGCGGTAGCCTATGTACTGCCTGTACAGGCTCTTAAAAGTGTATCCTTTAAAACCATATACGTTTCTCAGTATGGCGTTCTTCTCTTTGAGGTTGGCCTTGAGTTTCCTGGCGAATATATCATCATCCATGAGGTCGACCATCCTGATGCCGCACCTGGAAACTTTGTCAGTATAGCACGGGCCTATGCCTCTTTTTGTGGTACCAATTTTTCCTTTTCCTTTAGACCTTTCACGAAGCTCATCCATCTTAGAATGGTAAGGAAATATCAGGTGCGCCTGCTCGCTTATAAGAAGGTTATTATTAACTTTTATGCCGCGGGAAGTGAGCCTGTCTATTTCGCTTATAAGGGCCTCAGGGTTTACTACAACCCCGTTTCCGATTATACAGGTCTTGTTTTTATGCAGTATGCCCGAAGGTATCAGATGCAGTATAAAAGATTCTCCGTTAATTACTACCGTGTGGCCTGCGTTGTTACCGCCCTGGTAACGTACTATGCAGTCCGAAGACTGCGACAGGATATCTATTATCTTACCCTTGCCTTCGTCTCCCCACTGCGCTCCTATGACAACCGTGCTTGGCATATTTTTCCTTTGTTAGGGACTCATTGTAAATAATTTACGCGCTATCTCCGGGTGATTCGCCACAAATCTCAATTCATCAGCTACAAGAGGTTTCTGGTTATGAACATTTGCGTATCTTACAAGCTCAAGTATGTCTGCTGCTTCTTTGTCATCCTTAAACTTTATCTCAAGTTTTTCGTATACATTCCTAAAACCTTTTATTCCGCTGTATTCACCCGCTGTAATCTGCCTGCCTGTATCAACAATTTCAGGCTCTCCTCTTCCAAGCTCCTCTAAATCATAAAGCTCGTAGTTGCGCCTGTCCTTAAGGGCCCCGTCCGCGTGAATGCCCGATTCATGCGCAAAGGCGTTTGCGCCTACCCCGGGCTGGTTTATGGGTATAGGGACATTAAAGGCATAAGAGGCATACTTCGCCATTTTCCATGCCCTGGTAAGGTTTATATTACTGTCAAGGTTATACTTTCCCGTAAAACCACTGCTGTATTTAATAGCAAGTATCACGGATACAAGGTCGGCATTTCCGGCCCGCTCGCCTATACCGTTTACAGTTGTATTGATATACGCGTCAACTCCCGCGTCTATAGCGGCCTTTGCGCCTGCTATGGAATTGGCTACAACTAAACCTAAATCATTGTGGCAGTGTAATTCCATGGGTATACTGACCTCTTTGGCTATGTGGTATATTCTGTTATAAATTGTAAAAGGGTCATCGCATCCAAGGGTGTCGCAATACCTTATCCTGTCTGCGCCATGGTCTTTGGCTGCCTTTGCGAACTTTACCAGATAATCCAGGTCAGAACGCGAGGCGTCCTCCGCGTTAACACCAACAGCCCTGAGGCCTTTTCTCTTGGCAAGGTCAAGCGCGTCTGTCATCATCTTTATTATGTCTTCTTTAGACTTTTTGCCCATGAACTTACCTCTCATCATCTGCTCTGATGTTGAGATAGATATGTTAAGATGCTTTACATCTGTCTTCTTAACCGCCTCCTGCACATCAGGCACAAAAGCCCTTATCCAGCCGCTTAATATAATAGGCTTTAATATGCCTTTCCGGGCCAGTTCGAGGTTGGCGTTTATGTAATTTCTCTCATGCTGGGTAATCGGAAAACCAAACTCGCTTTGGTAAACCCCTATATCGTTTAAATAGAAGTTTATCATCGTCTTCTGCAGTTTTGAAAGGCATATTCGTGATGTCTGGACGCCATCCCTGTTGGTTACGTCAATAAGCCTTATTATGCAGTTCTTTCTCTTCTTCGTATTTTTTGACTTCATTGTCAACGCTCCTTAATGCGCCTTGCAATAATTTGCTACAATTTTATAAGCTTGGCGTCGTATATATTTTTAAGCTTCTTAAGATCCTTAAGAAGCTTATCAGGCACATTACTATCAACATTACAAAGACTGACAGCCCTGCCCCCGAGCTTCTGCCTGCCAAAAGTCATGCCCGCGATATTTATCTTATTCTTTCCGAGAAGCGTACCAAGCTGGCCTACTATTCCGGGTACGTCTTTGTTGAGAATAAGCACCATATTGCCTTCAGGCATGGCATCCACATAATAATCATCTATCTTGACGATGCGCGGCTTCTTATTGGCAAATAACGCGCCTGAAATAGACTGGGTCTTTGTTTTCGTCTTTACGGTTATCGTAATAAGATGCGCAAACTCTTCTGACTGGCTTGTCTTTGACTCAACAACCTTAATCCCTCTCTCCTTTGCTA
>CAZBMI010000083.1:0-5947 GCA_964492885.1 uncultured Planctomycetia bacterium
TGAAACAGGAAACTTATCTATGGTCTTCGCGAGGACATCCCTCTCCTGCTTGTCGAATTTTATTCCGGTTACCTTTTCAAAGGTATCTATGTCTTTTATGGCATTATTAAGCTGCCACTTGTAGTCTTTCCAGTCCGCAAAGCCATTCTCTTTCATCTCTCTGTATCGATTCATAAAATTCCTTTCAATTTATTTTACATACCCTGCTTTATCCAATATTCCGTTTATATCACCCTTGTGCTCTACGCGCCCTTTTGAAAGCAAGGTACCCGAAGAAGCGATTTTACCTGCAAATAGTATATCATGGGTTACTATGATAAACGTGGTCTTTGCCTTAAGATCCATAAGCCACCTGCCGAAATCCCCGGTCGTGTCCACATCAAGCGCCGAAGTTGGTTCATCCAGTAATAGGTATTCCGGTTCCAATATCAACGAGCGCGCTATGGCGCAACGCTGTGCCTGGCCGCCGCTTATCTGAGAGGGGTATTTATAAGCCAGCTCCTTTATGCCGAGCTTGTCCAGCGTACGCATTGCCCCGGTTTCTGCCTGCTGCCTGTTCTTAGCCAAAACATTAACGGGCGCCAGAATCATATTTTCCAAAACCGTAAGATGAGGAAAAAGATAAAGCTGCTGAAAAACTATACCTATACATCTTCTGAAATCCCGACGGGGCATCTCCAGTATATTCTTCCCGTCCAGCAGGACCTCTCCGGAGCGGGGATGAAGAAACCTGCCTATGGTTTTAAGAAGAGTCGTCTTGCCGGAACCGCTCCTGCCCAATATCGCAAGTATATGCGAGCGGGGGAATTTTATGCTGATGCTCTCCAGGGCATTGCTTCCGTCCGGGTACGTGTACGAAACATCTCTTATCTCAAGCATGCTTAAAACCCTTTTCCCTTATCTTCTTCTCCAGCCTTGAGGATAGCTTCATCAAGGGGAAGGTAAATATAAAAAACATGACCGCAACAATAAAATAATACTTCATAGGCTCATATGTGACGCTTATGATGGACTGGGCCTGCCTTATCACTTCTGCAACCGAGATAATCGCTATAAGAGCCGTATCTTTCATCAGCGCGACAACTGAGTTCATAAGAGGCGGCAAAGATATGCGGAAGGCCTGGGGCCATATGATAAATCTAAATATCTGCACGGCTGTTAAACCCAAGGACCTGCCGGCTAATGTTTGCCCGTGGTCAACAGCCATAAGCCCTGACCTTACTACCTCAGCCATATAGGCTGAAGAGTTGATAGATAACGTAAATATCGCCGCCTGGACAGGTGAAAGAATTACTCCTATCTGCGGTGCGCCAAAATAGACAAAAAACAGCTGTATCAAAAGAGGCGTTCCCCGTATAAAATCATTAAAAGACCTGAGCAGGAAATAGAACGGTGATTTCTTGCAATTTAGCACTATGCCTGAAGGGACGGCAATAATAAAACCTATAAATATCGACACAAACGCGATATACAAAGTAACGGCAAACCCTTTTAAGAGCTTCTTTATTATAACATCCGTTTTCATTGCAGGTGACTGCGGCCTGAGGGCGCTTTCTTTCTGCCCAAACCATTTTTCGTGCAGTGCGTCCAATTCACCGTTTTTTTGCATTTTTCTTAAGGCATTGTTTATACCTACGAGAAGCCGGTCATCCTCCTTCCTTACCGGGATAGCCATTTTCTCTTCGTATAGGAGCTCTCCGGCAGGCACAAAAGGCATACCTCCTTTTTCCGTCTGGTAAAGCCCGACAAGCCTGTCAGTTACAAAACCCGAAATCCTGTTGTTTAACATATCCTGAAAGATATCCACAGTACTCTTGTAAGCTACTACCTCTATCTCCGGGTGGTTATTGAGAATATAGTGTTCGTATGTTTCGCCCAACCCTACGCCTACCTTCTTTCCGTAAAGGTCCGATATACTCTCTATCCTTGCCTTGTCTTTTTCTTTAATAAAAAGCTGCGCGCCGGATATATAATAGGGCAGTGAAAAATTAACCTTTTTTGAGCGCTCAGGGGTAACTGCCATTGACCCTATAATCGCGTCGTATTTGCCTAAAAGCAGGCCTGCCAGTATGCCGTCCCAATCAGTCGCGACAAGCCTTAAGTCCCTGTTTAAATATTTGGCTACTGCCTTTGCTACATCCACATCGAATCCCGAAAGCCTGCCCTCTTTAGAATAGAAGCTGAAAGGCGGGTACTTTCCGGTTAAGGCAACTGTCAATTCCTCGCCTGTTTCAGCATAGCCTTTTTCCGGTATAAATGCCGAAAGCATAAACCCCAAATATAGACAGGGCAGTAATAATAATTTTAAATACCTGTTTCTTAATCTCATATTCCACTTCATTAATCTGTTTCAGGCCTAACTAACGATACTCAACAGGCCTCATCTCCCTGTTGGGGCCTTTGTATCTCTTGTATCCGTCGGCATCTATGCTTCTTTTGCAGATAAGGATAGCGTTGGAAGGGCACAGGTTAAAACACTTTACGCATAATATGCACTTATCTCCAAAGCTGACTTCCTTCTTATCATTTATAGATATGTTTCCGACAGGACATACCCTGTAACATAAGCCGCAATTGATACAGCGCTTCTTGTCAACGAAAAACCTGGATTTATACCAGTTCGCGGTCCAGAAGAACTTTCTCTGAAGAAAGCCAAACAGCCTAGAGACAGGCCCTCTTCCTTCAGTCCTTTTTTCAAACCTGAGTATAGAAGAGCATATAGCAGGCAGTTTCTCCTCAGCCTTAAAGAGCGCGTCCCTTAGCTTATCTCCTTCGGGGACCTTGCTTATAATATTTTCCGGCAGATATGGTATATTTATATTCGTGGGCATTATTACGTGGTTTAAGTAATATACATCATAACCTTTCTTCTTTAGTATCTTCTTCCAGCGCAAACCGGTATCTCCCGTAAAGGCGGCGCAGTTGCCCACAAAAAATACCTTCTTTCCATTGCCTTCTTTCATTGATAAAAGATAATCGCGCATAGGATCAGGCGGGTTGGAGGCCCATACGGGATATAAAAACCCTAAAAGGTCACAATCATCCCGAGACAGTTTATCCGCGTCTCTTATAATCTCATACAGGGTAACTGAATGGCCCTGTTTCTCCATCATCTCTTTAAGCTTATGGCATAGCCATAGAGTATTATTAGTTGAGGTAAAATATCCTATGTTTATCCTCATATTAACTCCTTGTTTTTTAACTAGGGACAGCGACTAGTTAAAATAACTAGTCGCTGTCCCTAGTTAAAATCTCTTCGTCCTCGGGTTTCCACGCAGGGGCAACTATACATATAAACTCCAGTCCGGACTTTCCTGTATTTTCAATATACTGCTCTGCGCCAGGCGGTATATACACAGCCTCATCAGGATAGAGCATAGTCGTCTCGTCATCCACGCGCATAAGCCCCTCTCCTTTTAATATGTAGTATATTTCAGAGGACTTGAGCTTATGCGGCTTGGTCTTGCGCCCGGGTAAAACCTTTGCGTGCGCAAGGCTGTAATTAGTCTTTGTGCCATCCTTGTTGGAATTGAAAAACTCGCGCAAAAGAGCATTATCACCGGATGTAAACTCATCTATATCTTTTAATTTTCGTATAAGCATTTATATCTATTTCCCGAACAGTATAGAGCCTTCGGTAAAGAATGTTCCTGTTAACTAGGGACAGCGACTAGTTATTTTAACTAGTCGCTGTCCCTAGTTAAAATCAGATCAGATAGCCTTAAGAATAGAGCGCCTTTGTAATGCCGGAGTATCTTCGGAAGGGTCCTGACCGTAGCCTGCCTGCTCCTTACTACGGATTTTTCAGTGCCGTCATGAAAGAGCAGGACTTCTGTATCAAGCTTATCATTCTTTAACACCTTGTGCTCTATAAGCTTAGGCACACCCAGCCAGTCAGCGCTGGATTTTGACCATCTTATGGAAACACAGCCGAGTTTTTCAGCTGTCTTCTTCATCTTTTTCGAATGTATATCACATTTTAACAGGGTGGGCCGGAAAAGCTTAGGGGCTGCTCCCACAATTCTCTTTATTATCTTGCCTGTAAGCCTTATCTCTTTCTCTATATGCTCTTTTTTCGCAATAGGGCTGACCGGATGCGAATAGGTATGGTTGCCGATATCATGGCCTTCTTTGAAAATGCGTTTTACGATACCCGGATTCTGGCGCGCCCTCCTGCCAACCAGGAAAAAAGTGGCTTTCGTATCAAAGTTTTTTAATATATCGAGTATCTTGGGTGTGTATTTGGCGTGCGGGCCGTCGTCAAAAGTAAGCGCTATTCTCTTTTTCGTGTGCCTATCAGACATAATTCCTTCTTTATCCCTATAATTTAAAAAGCCTTGATGTATTCCATAAAATACAAAGGAGACTTTTTAAGCCATTCTTCCCATATCTTTACGCGCCTGCAGTCTATCAAGGTAAAACCATACCTTTCGAAAAACGGAAAACGCCGCTGGCTGCGCAAGGCCTTAAACCTTATACCCGGTGCCTTTTGGCTTATATCATTTATCATTGCCTCGAAAAGCTCCGAGCCTATGCCCAGCCCCCTGAAACCTCCTGCTATGTTCTGATGTATGTGCGCTGAAAATTTCCTGCAATCTACCTTTTTAAGCGATGACTCCGAGCGCAAAAGAGACCTGAAGTTGTATCTTATAAGCCGGGCCGTCCTTGAATCGAAAATATCCGCCCTTGCCAGCGCCTTTAAAAAACTTATGGGTAATATCCGAAGCGCCATTATATAACTATACCTTAAATCATCAATGCCGGCGCAGATATAACCTATCACATTTTTCCTGTATTGCGCCACCCATGTATGTTCAGACTCGTAATCAGTATAATAGTTCATTATGATATCAGCCAGAAACTCCCTGTCGGGAAAGAAGGCCTCGCAGGGTTCTCCGAAATACGCTGTGTCAGAACATATTTTCCTCAACTCCTGCCTGTCACCGGGCTGATACTTTCTTATGGTAAGTTCTGCTTTTGAAAACATAAAACCCTAGAAATTCATTATACTATTAATGGCTTTTGCCGGCAAGCGCGTAAGCGATTATATTCTATCTTTATCCAGTCCATTATAATGCTGATTATAAAATCCTGCTCATCCTGTGCAAGTAACTTGTTCTTTCCTATCCTGTGCCATTTTTCAAGACAGCTCCTGCAGCAGGTAGCGGTAGCATGCTGGGCCTTGAATACAGGATGCCCCTTAAAAGGCGTCTGTTTGCCGTCATTTTTTGGATTTCCTGGAACGAGCTTCTCTTTTATGAAATCTCTCGCGTGGGACTCTATCTTTACAAGTCCTATCCTGTCTATATATTCTATGTCCTTAGAAGTAAGTTTAAAACTTGAGCGGAATTTAGATTTCGATAATCTATTAAGAATATCTGATCTATTCACACTATTCATACCTTAAGGCTTCGATAGGATTGAGTTCTGAGGCTTTTTGGGCGGGCCAGAGGCCGAAGAATATACCGACAGCTATTGAGAATCCTGTCGCAAGCAGGACACTTGAAGGCGTAACCATTGTTGCCCATCCTGCTATTAAGGATAATACAACCGCGACTAACACTCCAAAGGCAATACCCATAAACCCGCCGCTTAATGTCATTATAACAGATTCTATTAAAAACTGCATCATTATATCTTTTCTGCGCGCGCCTATGGCTTTTCTTAAACCTATCTCCCTGGTTCTCTCTGTAACGGATACGAGCATTATATTCATTATTCCTATGCCGCCTACTAATAATGATATCGCGGCTATGCAGCCCAGCAAGAGGCTCATAGTCTGGGTAGTACTGCTTATCATCTCCTGTATCTCGCTCATATCCCTTATATGGAAGCTGTCTTCGGCATTACCGTATATACGGTGCCTCTTCACTATCAGCTCTTCTATCCTCTCCTGTGCCTCATCTGTAGATCTCATATCGCTTACCTCGGCGTTTATTCTGTCTAA
>CAZBMI010000084.1:0-5940 GCA_964492885.1 uncultured Planctomycetia bacterium
CTCTGTTGCCTTTGCCAGGAAATCGGATGCCTTCTGCTCGAATATGGTAGTCTGCCAGCTCTCGCCCCCGCCTCCGAAGGTATCGGAAAGGCCTCCTCCTTTTCCTGCCTGTAAAAGAATTACCGCCACCAGGACCAGTGAAACAATAACGTGTATGACAAGCACAAATATATACATGCTTTATATTGCTCCTTTCACAATAGCGCTGAATGGCTCTATCTTCAGACTCGCGCCTCCTACGAGCGCGCCGTCAACATCCTCTTTCCGCATAAGCTCTTTTATATTCTCAGGTTTTACGCTTCCTCCGTACTGTATCCTTGTCTCAGAGGCAGTCTCGCTGTCAAAGGTATCCTGTAAAAGCCCTCTTATATGTTTATGGACTTCCTGCGCCTGCTCAGGCGTGGCTGTCTTTCCCGTGCCTATTGCCCATACAGGCTCATACGCGATTATAACCTTTTTCATCTCCTGCCCGGAAAGCCCTTCAAGGGCCCCCTGAAGCTGGCTCTTTATCACGTCAAAAGCCTTTCCCTGCTCTCTTTCCTCAAGCACTTCGCCTATGCACACGATGACCCGCAAACCTGCTGAAAGAGCGCTTTTAAGCCTCTTGTTTACAGTCTCGTTCGTCTCATTAAAATACTGCCTTCTCTCGGAATGGCCTACGATAACATAATCACACCCTGCGTCCTTAAGCATCGCGGGAGCTACCTCACCCGTAAAGGCGCCTTTCTCTTGCCAATAAACATTCTGAGCGCAAAGCTTTATATTTGAGTCCATGATAAGCTCATTCACGTCTGAGAGCGCTGTAAAAGGAGGCGCTACAATAATATCAACCGAATCGATACCATCCAGGCTGCGCTTTAAGCCGTTTACAAGCTCAACAGCCTCTTTAATAGTGTTATTCATTTTCCAGTTACCTGCGATAATAGGTCTTCTCATTATCTCCTCGTGTTATTTAGTGCGGGTTGTCGGTGTTCGGTATTAGCGATAATTGATAACCTAAAACCAAAAACCGAATTACCTATCAGCCAACGCGGCAATACCGGGCAGGGGCTTACCTTCAAGGTATTCTAAAGAAGCGCCGCCGCCTGTTGATATATGCGACATTTTATCCGCAACATTAAATTTTGCAACAGCTGCTGCTGTATCGCCGCCGCCTATAACAGTAACAGCTCCGGAATCAGCTACAGCCTGCGCCATGGCTTTTGTGCCGTTGGCAAACCTGTCATTCTCGAATATTCCCACAGGCCCGTTCCAGACTATTGTCTTTGCCTTTGAAAGCTCACCTTTAAACAGGCTTACGCTTTTACGGCCGATATCTACCCCCATCCAGCCGTCAGGTATCTCCGGAGCGTCTGTTGACTGCACGTGAACAGCTGTCTCGATATTATCTGTTACAACATGGTCGATAGGAAGCACAATATTTACACCCCTGGATTGTGCCTTATCAAGAATGGACTTTACAGTGCCTGTCATCTCCTCTTCAAAGCGTGATGAACCTATGCCAATACCTTCTACTTTCATAAATGTATAAGCCATAGCGCCTGCTATTATTATGGTGTCAGCCTTATCCATCATATTCTCTATAACGGGTATCTTATCAGCAACCTTTGCCCCGCCAAGCAAAAAGACAAAGGGTTTTTCAGGGCTTGTAAGGACCTTCTGAAAATACTCTATCTCTTTCCGCACAAGAAAACCCGAGACTGATTCAAGATAATGCGTAACACCTTCTGTGGAAGCGTGTGCCCTGTGGCATGTCCCAAAGGCGTCATTTACAAAGATATCTCCCAGGGCGCTTAAGCTCTTTGCGAAATCAGGGTCATTATCTGTCTCCTGCTTGTGGAATCTTAAGTTCTCAAGCAGTATGACATCTCCTTCAGCCATTTTAGAGACAGCCTGCTCAACCTCCTTACCAACACAATCGTTCAGCATCTCAACAGGGTTTCCGAGTAAAGCGCTAAGATGCAAGGCAACAGGCTTGAGGCTGAATTCGGGTTTTACCTCTCCTTTCGGCCTTCCTAAATGGCTCATGAGTATAACCTTGGCGTTCTTGCCAACGGCATACTGAATGGTGGGTAATGCCGCTTTTATCCTGTTGTCATCCGCGATATGGCCGCTCTCATCAAGAGGCACGTTGAAATCAACCCTGACAAGAACCCGTTTTCCCGTGATATCTACATCCTTTATCGATTTCTTATTCATGGTATCTGTCTTCATAACTTCACCGCCTTATTTTGCCATATACTTAATGAGGTCAACTACCCTGCAGCTATAACCCCACTCATTATCATACCATGAAAGTATCTTTACCATATCACCCATACAGAAGGTCTGCTCCGCGTCTACTATGGAAGAGAGCGGGCATTTCTTGTAATCTATGGATACAAGAGGCTCATCACTTACGCCCAGTATGCCTTTAAGCTTGCCTGAAGCCGCGTCTTTGAGCGCTTTGTTTACATCATCTTTTGTGACCTCTTTGTCAAGCTGCATAACAACATCAACTATAGAGACTGTCGGTGTAGGCACTCTGATGGCAAGGCCGTCCAACTTGCCTTTAAGCTCAGGAATAACAAGGCCTACCGCCTTGGCAGCCCCTGTAGTTGTCGGTATCATAGAAAGCGCTGCCGCGCGCGCGCGGCGAAGGTCCTTATGAGGAAGGTCAAGAATATTCTGGTCATTCGTATACGAATGTATGGTTGTCATAAGCCCCCTCTTTACGCCGAAATTATCCATAACTACCTTTACAACAGGCGCTATGCAGTTTGTAGTGCATGACGCGTTTGATACTATATTATCCCTTGATGGATCATACTTGTCTTCATTAACACCAAGCACGAATGTTGCCATATCCCCTTTTGCCGGAGCGGATATGATAACCTTCTTTGCGCCCGCGGTGATATGTTTTCCCGCTTTTTCAGCGTCCCGGAATATGCCTGTTGACTCGACAACTACTTCTACGCCCAGTTCTTTCCATGGAAGGCTCGCGGGGTCTTTCTCGGCAAGGACTTTCAGTTTTTTACCGTCAACAACTATTGAATCTCCCTCTACGCTGACATCATAAGGGAGCGCGCCAAAGTTAGAATCATACTTCAGCAGATGAGCAAGAGTCTTTGCGTCTGTTAAATCATTAACCGCTGCAAACTCCACATCTTTTATCCCGTGCTCAAGAACTGACCTGAATACATTACGCCCTATCCTGCCAAAACCATTAATACCTACCTTTATCGCCATTTCCTACCTCCTGTTTGTTGTTATATTTTCGCTTCTCTCAGATACTTTGCCGCTGTTTCCGGAGAAGTGGGATTTATGTAAAAACCGCTTCCCCATTCAAACCCGGCTATCCTGCTCAATTTTGGCATTATCTCCACATGCCAGTGATAATACTCCTGAACGTCATTGTTCCCATTAAGCGGCGTTGTGTGTATAATAAAATTATACGGCGGGTAATTCAGCACCTTTTTCATGCGCATGAGTATCTCTTTCAGCATAAATGAATAACTCTCTATCTGGGTGTCTTCTATATCGGTAAAATACGCCTGGTGTTTTTTCGGTATTATCGATATCTCAAACGCAGAGCGTGACGCGAACGGGCAGAAAGCGAGAAAATCATCATTCTCGCATATGTCTCTGTGCCTGTAATAGCCTTCCTGCCTTAATATATCACAGAAAAGGCAGCGCTCCTTGTAATCGAAATACTTATGCGCGCATTCTAACTCCTCCATAACCCTCCTGGGGACTATGGGCAGAGATATAAGCTGGCTATGGCTATGCTCCAGTGACGCGCCTGCGGCAAGCCCGTAATTCTTGAATATAAGCACGTACCTGAAGCGCTCGTCGCTGCCAAGGGTTATGCTTCTTCTTTTATAAACCTCAACTACTTTCTTTATCTGGTCAACGCTTATATCGGCAAGCTGCTTATCATGGTCTGTACTCTCTATGATAACCTCGTGCTCTCCGACACCGTTCATCATGTCGAACATGCCCACGCCTGCCCTTTCCAGGTCAGGCTCGTTTTTAAGCGCCGGAAATTTATTGGGTACTGTCCTTGTCTCCCATCCGGGTTCATCAGGTTTTGAGCCTTCATGACGGTCAGCGTCTATCTCCGGAGGAGTCATCTTCTCATTACCTGGGCAGAAAGGGCAGTTTCCCCCCTCTATGACAGGGCTCTCTATATTATAGCCGCTCGGGCTTAAGTCCTTTTCAGTGCTTATGATAACCCATCTTGCTGTCATCGGATCGAGTCTAAGTTCGCCCATATCTTATACCTCTACCTCGCGTAAAAATTTGGCAGCGTCTTCAGGCGGCAGGGGGTTTATATAAAATCCTGTTCCCCACTCGAAGCCGGCCACTCTTGTAAGCCGCGGGATAATCTCTATATGCCAATGATAATCAGAGTTTATCGTTCCCCAGTAACCTTCCTTGGGCCGCCTGTAAGGCGCGGTATGTATAATATAATTATAAGGAGGGTCTGATAAAAGCCTGTTCATGCGCAATAGCACTTCTTTTAATGCCTTGCCAAGCTCTCTTATGTCATTATTATCTATACTTGTGAAGTCCGCGGAATGTTTCTTCGGCAATATCCATGTCTCAAAAGGAAAGCGCGCGGCAAAAGGAGATATTGCCACAAACCCGTCAATATCCAGTATAAGCCTGCTCTTGTCATTAAGCTCCTGGGACAGGATGTCGCAGAAGACACACCTGTCTTTATACTCAAAGTATCTCCTGGCGCCTGCCAGCTCTCCTTTTACACTCTTAGGGCATGCCGGAAGCGCTATGAGCTGGCTCCTGCAGTGCTGTATCTTGCTTGCCCCTGCGGCAGGCTTGTGGTTCTTGAATATAAGCACGTACTTAAAACGCTTATCGCCTTCTAAATCCGTAATCCTTTCTTTATAAGCTGTAAGCACCTTTGCTATCTGGCCGGAAGAAAGAGACGACATATCCTCAATGTGTTCGGGTGTCTCTATTATGACCTCGTTCGCGCCTATGCCGTTCATCATATCATATATGCCATGCGGGCGCTTATCAAGGTTTCCTTCTATGCGAAGAACGGGGGATTCATTAGGCACAACCCTTATGTCCCATCCGGGCTTATTAGGCTCAGTATCGGTCCTTCTTATTGAGCGTATCTCGGGAGGGGTCATATGCTCATTACCTTCGCAGAAAGGGCATGGAGAGACCTCAGCCATGTCATCCGACTCTATTTTGAAATCGTTCGGCCTCTTAGCGCGGTCAGTTGCGATTATAACCCAGCGTCCTATAATGGGGTCTTTGCGAAGTTCGGGCATTAGATTGAACCTTTTTTACGAAGGAGTGTCCTTTTTTAAATTGAGAGCATTGAAAAACCCTTCGGCTCTCATCCTGAGGCCGAAGGCCGAAGGATCTCTTCGACGAGTAGATCCTTCGCTTTGCCCCGTACCAAATTTTACATTTGGTGTGGGGCTTTGCTCAGGATAAGACCGCTTATGAGGCTTTTGAAACGGTCTCAATTAGAGGCTATTATAACATAAAAGTTTTTAAGTGCAAGCGATTTTTTAGAGGTAAATCGCGGAGAGCTTTATAGTAATAGTCTTACTTTTATTATTCTCAATTATAAGTTTAAACACAGGAAGGATACATGTCGCCTGGTAATTCCTCTCAGGCTCTTTCTGCGACTGCGATACTGTCATTACCGGGTAGCGCAAAAGCGTATCCGCTTTTCGGGAAAATAACACCTCTACCCTTATGCCCTCTATATCATCCTGCAGGCTGACGGCGTCTATGGATTTCAGTCTCTCTTCTTTCTCATCATTCGTAAGGGATAAGTTCATCTCAGGCGCGAAGTTGAAAGCCGCCTGCTTACCCGATATATTGCGGATGGAGTACTTTAGCGCAAATGCGTTCTCCCGCTTTTTGAAACAGAACCGCTTCTTCATGGATATGGCGCTGCCTTTGACATCTGATATC
>CAZBMI010000085.1:0-5847 GCA_964492885.1 uncultured Planctomycetia bacterium
CGATATTCATAATGCCCTGACAGGAGAGCAGGGGCTGGTAAAGTTTAAAAAACTAAAGCCGGCCCTTATCATTCTGGATACAATATTACCGGATATGATAGGTTTTGACGTCTGTTCGCAGTTGAGAAAACAGAACGCAGGAGAAGATTTAAAGATTATCATGATGACGGGAATGATAGACGCGGTAGACGCCGTGAAAGCCAGGAGGGCAGGGGCGGATGATTATTGCGTAAAGACAGCTGATTGTTCAGCGCTTATCGAGGCGGTCAGGAAGAACACAGAGGGTTAAGAAGAGCCCTGAAGGCAGCGAAAAATGGCAAATAAAAACAATAAAGACTTGCTCAAGGAATGGGTTGATGTATTTGACATTATCTCAGACCCGATTTTTATACAGGATAAGGATTTTAATGTCATAAAAGCCAATAAGGCGCTGGCAACAGCTCTCGGTATGCGCCTAAAGGATGTGGCCAAAAGCAAGTGTTACAGCTTGATACATCGCACTTCAAAGCCGTGGCGAGGCTGCCTTTTTAAAAAGATAAAAAAAGGAGACAGGTCTTATGAGGAGGAGGTGTTCCTGCCCGGCGCGGGCATTACGCTGTTGATTACGGTCGTGCCGATATCAGACAGTAAAGGCAGGCTAATAGGCAGTATACACATAACAAAGGATATTTCAGAGCGCAAGAGAATAACAGATGCCTTGCGCGAAAGCGAGCTCAGGCACAAGGCTATCTACGAGGCGTCAAGAGACGCTATCATGATACTCGTGCCCGGGAAGCGCTTTATAAACGCAAATCCCGCGACTGTGAAGTTATTCGGCTGTAAAAATGAGAAAGAGTTTTGCTCAAAGACGCCTGCGGATTTATCACCCGAACTCCAGCCGGACGGTACTCTGTCGTCATTAAAGGCGGATAAGATGACGGCAAAGGCCATGAAAAAAGGCGCGCATTTTTTTGAATGGACGCATAAGAAGGTAGACGGCAAAGTCTTTTTTGCCGAGGTTGTTCTGGTTAAGATGCTTTTAAAAGGAGAGCACGTTTTACATGCTACCGTACGGGATGTTACCAGGCATAAGATAGCGGATGAAAAGCTGAAAAAACAGAAGGCAATGCTGGCGGAGCAGACCTGGGGGCTTAAGAAGACTAACGAAGGCATAAAGCTTTTATACAAGGAGCTTGAGGAGAAGAACAGAAGGCTTGAGAAACTTGATGAGCTGAAGACACAGTTTTTATCGACAGTCTCTCATGAGTTGCGCACGCCCCTTACCATTACAAAGGAAGGCATTAACCTGATCCTGGACAGGATACCGGGTGATATAAACAAGAAGCAGGAAGAAGTGCTTAATATGTCAAGGAATAACATAGACAGGCTTACCAGGATTATAAATGACCTTCTTGATATATCAAAAATCGAATCAGGCAAGATGGAACTTAGTAAACAGCCTGTAGATTTAAATAAAATAGTAAATGATACCGCCTCTTTCTTCGCGCCTGCCGCAGAAAAGAAGCATATATATATTAAAGTTGATATGCCCGGTAAAGGGCTTAAGGTATCAGCGGATGCGGATAAATTAGCGCAGGTCTTTACAAACCTCGTGGGAAACGCAATGAAATTTACCGAAAGAGGAGGCATCACAATATCCGCAAAAGTTAAGGACAACAGGATAGAGTGCGCTGTAAGCGATACAGGCCCCGGTATTGCGGAAAAAGACCTAAACAGCGCGTTTGATAAGTTCCAGCAGCTCGGGAGCACAGCCATGAATAAGGAAAAGGGCACGGGCTTAGGCCTTTCTATAGCAAAGAGCATAGTTGAGATGCATAACGGCAGTATGTGGGCCGAAAGTAAGACAGGCAGAGGCACGAGGATTGTGTTCGTGCTGCCAAAATAAAACATAAATGAAGAATATATACCGAAAATATATTAGCTTAAGATCTAAGTTTATTATTACTTTATGTATATTTACGATTGTGATGATACTTATATTCGGAATCGTAAATTACATAGAAAGCAGGAGATTATTGCAATATGCCATAAATAACCAGGACAGGATGCTTGCAGGCGAAGTTTCAGAGGCTATTTCCAGGATAATAAACGAAGAGATAGAAGACGCCCATGTATATGTTTCGGATACGAGCAGTCATAATTACATCATCAAGTCAAATTCTCAGTATGAAGGGATGACCCGCGATGAGATAGAAGCGCGCATGCTTGAGATGGATAATAAGTGGTTATCGGCCGGCAGAGACAGCGCCCTTATATCCGGATACATAAAAAACGATGTTGCGCAGGAGCTTAGCGCGATAGTAAGTAATGACCCCGATGTCGCGGAGATATTCGTTACTGATAAATACGGGGCCCTTGTCGCGGCATCGAATGTGACATCTGATTTTTACCAGGCAGATGAAGAGTGGTGGCAGGCGGCATCCGGCATCAGGGGCAAGGATGTATACATAGAAGATATAGTTTTCGATGAATCAGCAGGAATGACAGGGATTGTATTGGCAGTGCCTATCTTTGATATGTCTCTGCAGTTTATAGGAGTATGCAAAATCGTGCTTGACGCTGACAGGGTACTTGAGCCCCTTAAGGGCCCTAAAAAGCCCGGGGACAGGCAGACCGCGCTTGTAGATAAAGAAGGGAAAATAATATACCATGAAAAACCTGAAATTATAGGAAAAGACTTCCTGGCTGAGAATAACAACTGGAAGAATATTTTTCAAACATATTCCGGGAGTTTTGTATTAGACAAGCCTAACCTGCATAACGCGGACAGCTTTGTTTCGTATTCAGAAGTCCGCAGTCCCGTACTTGCTAAGAATAACCTGGCCTGGAAGGTATTTGTGATTCAGGGCATAAAACAGGCATTCAGGCCTTTGTATGAGCTCTTTCTCAGGGAGCTTTTATTGATTATTATAATGATACTGTTTTCGGTGCCTCTTATTCTTGTATTGATTTCTAAGCTGATAAAGCCTTTAAAATACATTTTTACCGGAATAAAAGAGATTGAAAGAGGTAATTTGGATTACAGGACAAAGAAGATATCAAATGACGAATTCGGAATGCTCGCGGACCTTATGAACAGCATGTCCAGCACCCTGAAAGAGACAACTACTTCTATAAGCTATTTAAACAAAGAGATAATCAGGCGCAAGAGGGTCGAGGAGAACCTGCGCGAGAGCCGGTTAAGGTATAGGCTGCTTTATGATACGTCAAAGGATGCTATTATGATTTTAACCCCGCAAGGTAAATTTACAAGCGGCAACATAGCTGCTGTCAAGTTATTTAACTGCGGGAATGAGAAAGAGTTTGTATCTTACGGGCCTGCCGATCTTTCTCCTGAGCGTCAGCCCGGAGGCAAGCTATCCTCAGAAAAGGCCAAAGAGATGATAGATATTGCCGTGGAAAAAGGTTCTAATCTTTTTGACTGGATGCATAAACGCATAAACGGAGATGAGTTTTACGCTACAGTGCTGTTAAGCCGTTTTGACATAAACGGCCAAGTTTTCCTGCAGGCTACAGTCCGGGATATATCGGTGCAGAAGAAGTATGAGAATGACCTAAAGCAGGCAAATGAAAGATTGCGCCGGGCGCAGCAGCAGCTTGTGCAGGCCGAGAAGCTTGAGGCTGTCGGCAGGATGGCAAGCGGTATAGCCCATGAAGTAAAGAACCCTCTTGCCATAATACTGCAGACTGTTAATTACCTTGAGTCAGAAGTGCCGGCAGGAGATGAAAAGAAACAGGAGGCGCTTTCTGTAGTAAAGCAGAATGTAAAGAGGGCTGACAGCATAGTGCGCGCGCTTTTAGATTTTTCGAGGACATCTGCCATGAATATGAAACCTGAAAAGATAGATAACGCGATAGACAGGGCCCTGACGCTTGTTGAGCATGAATTCAGGCTCAAGAAAATAAATCTTTTAAAAGAGATGTCAGAAGATGCTGACGAGGTTAAAATTGATACAAACAGAATAGAGCAGGTTTTTATAAATCTCTTTTCAAACGCGATATACGCCATGCCTGAAGGAGGCAGCCTTTATCTGCGTTCTTATATGCTGAATACGAAGGAGCTTGAAAAGGCTATCCCCGGAATAACATCAGGGTTGAATATTCTTCATGAGGAAAAAGTGCTTGTTATAGAAGTAGAAGATACGGGCTTTGGCATAGATGAGCAGAATATAAAAAATGTATATGACCCCTTCTTTACCACAAAACCAAAGACAGAGGGTACGGGTTTAGGACTTGCTGTCAGCAGGAGTATAGTTGATATGCATAAAGGCCTTATCTTTATAAAGAGCCGGAAAGATAAAGGGACCAGGGTTTACCTGTTATTTAATCCATCGGGAGGTGAATGGTATGAACGTGATTAAAGTGCTTATGATTGATGACGAGGAGAATTTTTTAAAGATAGTAAAGATGAACCTGGAAAAGACGGGCAGGTTCCGGGTAAAGACACTCACCGGGGCGCGTGAAATGATAGCGGTTGTAGAGGAGTTCAGGCCGGATATTATCCTGATAGATATCCTTATGCCGAAAATAGACGGCGTTCAGGCATGTGAGCTTTTAAATGATAATGACGCAGGAAAGAATATACCCATTATCGTTTTATCGGCCCTTGATACTGATAAGGATAAGCTTATGATGTACAAGCTCGGTGTTGTGGATTTTATAGTCAAGCCGATAGAAAGGGATGAGTTGATCGCCAAGATAGATAATGCGTTACGGAACAGGTAGGGGAATATCAGACTTTAAACTGTAAGCCGTAAGCCATAAGCTATAAGCCGTAAGCAAAAAATAAAAAATTGTATATTAAAAAAGCTTAAAGCTTACAGCTTAGAGAAACATGTGTCATCCTGAGGAGCGACAGCGACGAAGGATCTAACGTCCAGATTCTTCGGCCTTTGGCCTCAGAATGACAGAACGCAATACGCGCGTCGCGCTACTAAACAAATTGGCAGGTAAGGATGAAAAGGAAATATAAATACATATACGGGCCCGTAAATTCGTGGAGATTGGGGCGCTCTTTAGGCATTGACCCTCTTTTGCCCAAGGGCAAGGTCTGCGGTTTTGACTGTATCTATTGCCAGGTCGGCAGGAAAAAACCCGTTGGTTTTACGAGGAGGAATTTTGTTCCCACAGATAAGATTGCAGATGAATTAAAGTCATTTCCTGATGTTAAGATAGATTATATTACATTTTCAGGGGCAGGAGAGCCTACACTGGCAAAGAACTTAGGCGCGTTGATAAAAGAGGCCGGGCATATAAGAAAAGAGAAGATAGCCGTTCTTACCAACGCCACTCTTCTGGGAAGAAAAGATATTCAAAAAGAGCTGAAGACAGCGGACCTGGTGGAGGTGAAACTTGACGCGTCTTCAAAAGCTCTCTTAAAGAGAGTGAACAGGCCTTTTAGGTCTTTAACTTTTTCAGGCCTGATAAAAGGTATAAAGGCTTTCAGGAGAACGTATAAAGGCAGGCTTGCCCTTCAGATTATGTTTGTAAAGGATAATATAGGAGCTGCTGAGTCTATAGCAAGAATAGCAAGGGCCATAAGGCCCGAGGTGGTACATATAAATACGCCGTTGCGGCCTTCAGGCGCCAAGGCTGTTAGTAAAAAAGAGCTTGATGCCGTAAAGCCGTATTTTAAAGGTTTAAGATGCATCTCTGTATATGATGCCAAAAAAAAGAAGAAAGTAAAACCTGTAAGCAGGAAAGAGACTTTAAGGCGCAGGGGGAAGCCGGTGTGAAAAAAGCGCACAAGAAACAAGAACATAAGGCATAGGTTATAAAGGTTAGAGATTGCTTCGCTTCGCTCGCATTGCCGGCGGTTGTCATTGCGAGGAGGCGAAGCCGACGAAG
>CAZBMI010000086.1:0-903 GCA_964492885.1 uncultured Planctomycetia bacterium
GCGCGCAATGACAACTTTGCAAAATTAAAAAACCAAGGAGCAAAAAATGCCGATTTGGCAGTTAATTCTGATACAGTTAGTTACTTTTATATTTATTATCCTCTTTTTAAGATGGCTGCTATATTCGCACATCGGACAAGCGCTCAAGAGATTACAGCATCTTAACCAGCAGAACCTGGAGAAAGAGAAGGCATTAAAGGAGGAGCTGGAGCGCGCAAAAAAAGAGGTAAAAAGAAGGCTTGAAGAAGGCGGGAAACAGGCAGAACTTATAAAGAAGCAGGCGAGAATAGAGGCTGAAAGAGACAGGGAGAGTATTTTTGAAAATGCCAGGCAGGAGGCCCAGCGGATGATAAACGACGCGGCAAGGGAGTGCCAGAGGAAAGAGGCGGATTTTATTTCGGACATGCAGAACAGGGCCGTGTACCTGGCAGTGGACATGGTAAGCTATATATTTACCGAACAGAACCAAAAAGACCTGCACGCGAAGCTTATAGACGAGCTTATAGCTGATATAAAGAAGCTGGACGATAATAAGGTAAAGGCAGACGGTGATAAGGCGGAGATTATCTGCGCCTACGCGCTGCAGGAGAATCAGAAGAAGAAGCTTAAAGAAGCGCTCTCCTCCAAGCTTAAGAAAAATCTGGAATTTTCCGAGACCATAGATGATAAGATAGTCGACGGTCTTATCGTGAAGATAGGCGGGTTTGTCATAGACGGGTCCATTAAGAACAAGTTTAAAAAGATACTGCCGATGATGAAGGAGAAGGCGAAAAATATTACAAAGGCTGCAAATGCCTGAGATTGCCGCGTCGTCCGCCCAGGGCGGACTCCTCGCAATGACATAGTATTTGTAGTGCGAGCCCCTTTGACTCCGCCCAGGGTAAACTCCGGCGAAGCAACCTC
>CAZBMI010000086.1:913-5816 GCA_964492885.1 uncultured Planctomycetia bacterium
AGGAAAAGCCAAAAATTATTACAAAGGCTGCAAACGCCTGAGTTTGCCGCGCCCCCCCCCCGGGGCGCACTCCTCGCAATGACAACCGCTGTGTCATTGCGAGCCGAAGCCCCGAACCAAATTTAATAAAATTTGGCTTGAGGTGAAGGCGAAGCAATCTCAAAAACCAGACAAACATGCAAATATCATCATTAGACATAAAAGACACAGGCGTTATACAGGAGATAAAGAAAGGCATTGTCAAGATAAAAGGCCTTCCCTCCTGCATAAACGGCCAGCTTGTTGAATTAGGCTCTGACATGCTGGGCATGGTAATAGGTTTTGATGAAGACAGCGCCTCAGCCCTGGTGCTCGGAGACGAGACAAAGCTTAATGTAGGCGGAGTTGTTTACGCTGAAACCGGTGTTTTCGAGGTTCCTGTCGGAAATAATTTTGTAGGAAGGGTAGTAAACGCCTTTGGCAGGCCTATAGACGGCAAGGGCAGGATTGAAAACGATGAGGTTATGCCTGTCTTTAAGGACGCGCCCGGCGTAATGGACAGGACGCCTATAAACGAACCCCTTCTTACGGGTATCAAGACAATAGATATGGTAATCCCCCTGGGTAAAGGCCAGAGAGAGCTTATTATAGGCGACAGGGTGACCGGAAAAACGACCCTGACTTTAGACAGTATCCTTAACCAGAAAGGCAAAGATGTAATTTGTATATTCTGCTGGATAGGAGGAAGTTTTTCGCCGTTTTTAAAGCTAATCCAGAATATGCACAGGGAAGGGGCTATGAAATACAGCATTGTAGTAAGCGCTATTGCCTCGGATTCGCCGGCAGAACAGTATATCGCTCCTTACGCGGCTGCTTCTCTCGGTGAGTATTTTATGGAACGCGGCAAGGACGTTCTTGTGGTGTTTGATAATTTAACCCGTCACGCGTGGATATACCGTCAGCTTTCGCTTCTTCTTGAAAGATGCCCCGGAAGAGAGGCGTATCCGGGAGATATATTTTACCTGCATTCACAGCTTATGGAGCGGGCAGGAAAACTTAATCAGGATAACGGAAGCGGCTCCATGACTTTCCTGCCTATTGTTGAGACACAGGAAGGCGATATAACAGGGCTTGTCCAGTCAAACCTTGTCTCAATGACTGACGGCCAGATATACCTTGACGCTAACCTGTTTCACGACGGTTTTAAACCGGCCATAGATTTAGGGCTTTCTGTTTCAAGAATCGGTAACAAGGTCCAGTGCGAGGCCATAAAAGAGGTGTCAGGCAAGCTCAAAGGCGAATACGCAAGGTATAAAGAACTGGCAGGACTTATGCGTATAAGGACTAAGCTTTCTCCCGAGGTTGAGCAGAAGATAAAAAAGGGAGGCGCTTTGACCTCGCTTTTTATACAGGATAAGTCAAGCCCCATGACAATGGAGGAGATGGTTGTTATGTTTTATGCCTTTAACAAAGAGATGCCCGAGATACTCGACCCAGCAAAGAGGGGGAAATTCAAGGCTGAGGTTTCCGGGTATCTTAAGCGCGAATATCCGCATCTTATGGGAAAGATTACGAGCCAGAAGGCTTTGACAGAGGAGATAAAGGCGGGCCTTGACGAGGCATTTGGCAGGTTTTTCGTGGATTTAGGCGAGCCTGACACGGAAGAGAATGAAGAAGGAGAAAACGAGGAAGGGCATAAAAAAGAATCTGAGGTTTGAGATTGCCGCGTCCGCCTATGGCGGACTCGCAATGACAACCGCTGTGTCATTGCGAGCCGAAGGCGAAGCAATCTCAAACACAAGATAAACGGAGTATAAGATATGCTTCAGCTGAATAAACTGCGCAACGAGCTGGATTTTAATAAAGACATAGGCGATATAATAAACGTGCTTAAAGGCGTGGCGTCTTCGGAATATTACAGGCTGTTCAAGGCGAAGATGAGCTTTGACGAGTTTCTGGAATACCTGCAGGGTTTTTTTAAGATGATAAATATATCAGGAACAAACCATGTATTTCTGGAAGAATCGCAGCTGCCGAATGCATTGCTGCTTATAACCTCTGACATAGGTTTTCTGGGAAAACTTAATGTTTCTGTTGTCAATACCGCTTTAGAGCAGTCCTCGGCCAGCGACGAAATGATTGTAGTGGGCCGCCAGGGCGCAAGGTATATAGAGGAGACAGGAAGGAAATTCACATCTTTTACCGGCATTACCGACGATGTCGAGTATAAGGAAGCCGAGAGGCTCGCGGATTTTATCCTTAAGGGCATATTCGAGAAAAGGTTCGGCAGGACTCTTATTATCTACCCTCATTTTATATCCTTTGCCGTATGGAAGATACAGGCGTATCAGCTGTTTCCATGTAAATTCCTTTTTCAGGAAAAAGAGAAGAAGCAAGGCGAGGAGGAGGAGAAGATTATAGTAGAGCCCTCATTAACAAGCGTTATGGAGTCGCTTATCAGGGTCTGGATAAATTATATTATATACGGTATCTTTTGGGAGAGCAAGCTCACGGAATGGGCGACAAGGGTCATGCATTTAGAAGGCAGCACCCATGAGATAAAGCAGATAAACAAAAAACTGCGTTCCCAGTATTTCAGGGTTGTCCATGAGATAAGCGATAAAAATATAAGGGAGATTTTCGCGGCAAGACTCGCTATGGAGCAGTCAGGGGCAGCGTAACATTAGCGCACAAGGCACACGGCACAAGCGCACAGGGTATTAGTGCATAAGATAAATCTTTAGTCATTGCGAGCGCAGCCCCGTTACAAATTTATATGAAAAGCTAATATCAGCAAAATTTATAACGGGGCGAAGCGAAGCAATCCCAACATTTGAGATTGCCGCGACTTACTTCGTAAGTCTCGCAATGACAACCGCTGTGTTATTACGAGAAGTAGAAAGCGAAGCAATCCCAATAGTTGAGATTCTTCGTCGTCCGCCTTCGGCGAGACTCCTCAGAATGACACACGTCCACTGTCATTCTGAGCGTAGCGAAGAATCTAAAGAATGACAGAAAACCGGAGAAATTGGTGGAAAACAAGAAAGCGCAGAAAGGCAGGGTTATCTCGGTTCAGGGGCCTATTGTAATTGTAAGGTTTGATGACGCTTCGGAGAAATCCTCTATTTATGATATACTCGAGACAAAGACCTACAACGGCAAGAGGGTTGTTCTTGAGATAGTCGAGTATGTAGGCGGAAAATCCGGAGAGGTGAGCAACGTGGTGAAATGCATACCATTGACATCGATATTCGGCCTTCAGAAACACGCCGAGGTTGTAAGCACAGGCTCTATGATTAAAACACCTGTCGGAAAAGAAGTCTGTTCACGAATATTAAATGTCCTTGGAGAGCCGATAGACAAAAAAGGCCCGGTTAACGCAAAGCTCAAAAAGCCCGTACGCAACAAAGAGCACGCGCGTACTGACATAGCCAAGGCAGGACAGATGCGTTTTGAGGTTATGGAGACAGGCATAAAGGCAATTGACCTGCTGTTTCCCCTTATAAAAGGCTCAAAGACAGGCATCATGGGAGGCGCGGCCCTGGGCAAGAGCATATTGATACTTGAGCTTATGCACAATATAATACAGAAACAGAAAGGCTACTGCATATTCACCGGAGCGGGAGAGCGCGTAAGGGAAGGTAATGAGCTCTATAACGAGATGCTCAAGCAGAAGGTGCTTGAGAGGTCTATACTGGTATACGGCCAGATGAACGAATCTCCGGGGGCGAGATTCGAGGTTGTCCATACAGGAGTTACTCTTGCGGAGCATTTTCAGGAAGAGAGCGAAGACGTCATGTTTTTTATTGATAGTGTTTACAGGTTCGCCCAGGCAGGAAGCGAGCTCTCTACTCTTTTGGGAAGAATCCCCTCTGAGACAGGATACCAGCCCACGCTTACTTCAGAGATGAGCGATTTTCAGGAGAGGATACGCTCAGGAGGCAGCGCGTCAATTACAGCTATTGAAGCGGTCTATGTCCCAAGTGATGACTTGACAGACCCTGCTGTAGTGTGCATATTCAGCTATCTGGAATCAATACTTATTTTATCGCGTGAATATGTCCAGCTCGGATTCCACCCTGCTATTGACCCCCTGCAGTCATCATGTTCTTATCTTGACCCTGTTATCATAGGCAAGAGGCATTTTGACACAGCGCAGGAGGTTTTAAAGATTCTTAATAAATACGAGGACCTGAGACGAATAGTGTCGATAATTGGAGTTGAGGAGCTTTCTAAAGAGGACAGGGTTATATTTGAACGCGCCAGAAGACTGCAGAACTTTCTTACCCAGCCGTTTTTTACGGCAGAGCTTTATACCGGAAGAAAAGGCCAGTATGTTCCCCTGGAACAGACTCTTGAAAGCTGTGAAAAGATAGTATCTGGCGCCGTAGACAAGACACAGGCCGAAGAGCTTTATATGATAGGAGCGCTGTAATTCGTATTGCGTAGTGCGTATTGAGTATTGCGTAAAAGCAGAAAGTAATGAAGAAGGTAAAAACGTATAGAGATTTAGATATTTGGAATAAAGGTATTGAGCTTGTTAAAGAGGTTTATGCTATAGCGGAGAAATTACCTAAAGAGGAGAATTACGGTTTAGCTAGTCAAATGAGACGTTCAGCCATATCTGTACCGTCAAATGTAGCTGAAGGATTCAGGAGATATCATAACAAGGAATTTAGGCAGTTTTTATATATTGCATTAGGTTCTTGCGCTGAACTCGAAACACAGATTACTATCACGAAAGAACTTAATTATATAAAAGATAAAAAAGAAAATGAGCTATTAGAGATATTAGACCATATTTGTAGGATGATTGCAAATCTTATTAAAAAACTTTAACGCATAACGCAGTACGCGATACGCAGTACGAAAAAAGAGAGGCATGTAAAATGACTATGAAAGTAGGAGAACTGCTTGTCAGCAA
>CAZBMI010000087.1:0-5764 GCA_964492885.1 uncultured Planctomycetia bacterium
AGGCAAAAGAAGAAATATAGCGCTCTTACCCTTGTAAGATTTGAGCGCGTATATAAAAATTACTATGAAAAAAAGCGAGAACAACTCAGGCCTTACCTGCAGGCGAAAGTGAGAGGCAGCAGCGCATATAAGAACGGTAAAAGAGGATATAAGAAAAAAATGTTTTATCCGGCGCGCTACTAAAAACAATATCAGAATAATAGACGCCATAACAAGAAAACGAAGCAATACAAGGCCGTTTATTCCCAGCAGTTTATAGAGGGGCCATACAACCACCTGAAAAAACCACTCATGGTCTATCCACGCCTTCTCTCCGAGCATAAAAGAGAACATCTGCACACGCGGAATCACCAAATTCCGCCATATCCATCTGCCTGTTCCCAGGTGCAGCCACACATCATTACACATAACATAGCGCAGGCTGTAGGCTAGTGGAGTCACACAGCAGAAAAAAAGAATAATCTTACTGAAAAGAAGGCTTACCCTTTTCAAAAAAAACTCCTTGCTTATAGTATAATTTATTTTGTATTATATCATAATATTTTGTTTTTAAAACACAATATTGTTCTATAATATCCTTATGTATTCTTATCCGGCCAACAACAAGATAAGCTCTCCCGATGCCAAACTATGGGATATCTTAAGCATATCTTCTATTATATTTTCTATGCTTATATTCCTTCTGCAATGGAGGCAGCTTCCGTTCTTTCTGGATATGTATTACCACCTAAGTACTGCCAAGGGCTTTGAGGCTGCAGGCGGCCTGGTCCTGCATAATTTCTGGGAATACGCCCCTTCAGGCGCTCCCCACCTGTATCCTCCTTTAATACATATAATTATCTTAGGCATGCTGAAAATAGGAGTTTCGGGTATTGACTCTGTCAGAATATTAAGCTGTAGTGTTCCTGTATTTTTTCTATATATTTTATGGCATACTGTAAAAAATATATTAAATAAAAGGATAGCTTTCTTTACAATCTATCTCTGCCTATGCTCTTCGCTGTTTATGACAAGCCTGTCCTTTACGCCTGCGGCAACCATAGCCATGGCCTTGTTTTTGCTGGGAGTATCCTCTATATATCACAATCGTCTTATAACCTCTGTATTGCTTTTTGGGCTTGTATTTTATACGCACACAGGAATAGCCGTTATCTTGATTATATTCATCCTCCTGTTAAAAACAAGCCGGATAATAAACAGGCGTGAATTGATAAAGCTTATCTTCTTTACGCTTCTCATAGGCTCTCCGTGGTTTATTCATCTTCTGAATAATATAAAGGCAATATCGTGGAATAACAGCGCCCAAATGGCTCTAAGGCTGTATCCTGTAATTATTATATTTTTTATTACCGGCTCCTTCAGGGCATTTAAGAATATAAACAGATATAAAATATTTATAATCTTTCTCCTCTCCCTTCTCCCGATGGGCATATTATATCCTTTCCGACTCATCTCATCCCAGGGCATGACAGGCTTAATTATATTCGCGGGCATAGGGCTTGATTACTCTTACAAAACTTTATGTGATATATTAAGCAAAAAAGACCCCGCGAAAAAATATATGTCTTTTTCGCTTGCGGTAATACTCTTATATCTTATCTTTTTCTCGCCGAGTATTAGTTTTTTTAAAAAAAATATACATTTTAATCCCTCGGATTCACAGCTTACATCCATATTTGAAGGTAAAGAGAGAAAACCCGAATATGTAACGTCAACGGGAATATATAATGACCTCTTTTTCAAAAGGCTCGCCCTGGAAGTAAACAAACATACCGATAGCGGGCAACCCATATGGTCAAACTACAGGTATATAACAGCGATATTGTGGTGCATTACGCAAAGGCCTGCTGTTTCTCATACGCTCCTTGAAATAAGCCTAAAAAACGAGACCCTTAATCTGGACAGGGCCTGCCTTCTTATTGTAATCGATAAGCCCGGCGGAGAACTAAAAAGGGTTCAGAAAAGAACAGGACATGATTTTTATATAGCCGAAAACTTTAAGCACGGCGGAGTGAATATATACCTGTTAAAAAATAAAAGAAGACATATAAATTATACTTCTGCCAACATTAAACCTGTAATTACTGCGCGTTATCTCTTTATCATGCTTTTTATTTACATGATAGCGATTACATTATCCTGCCGGCATAAAAAATAAAAAAAGGGAGATTTATTATAATCAAATCTCCCTTTTTTAAAAATTATATATATAGAAAATTACGGTATTGTACAACCCCTGGTGCCGCTTGCCGTCATCCATGCTAAAAGTCCTGACGCGTCACCAGATCCTGTTGCGAGCGCGTTAAATGCGGTTCCGTTTCCGGATACTATAGAAAAAGAAAAATCTCCCGCTGTCTTATCGCAGTCTAAATCATCTACATTATCCGCGTAAGAAGCATGTTCCATCCAATATACAGACTGCGCTGTTCTTACGGCGCCGAGACCTGCCCAGGCTTCAGCCATTCTCGCGCGGTCAATCATTCTTGTAAACTGGGGTACCGCGAGTGTAGCTAATATGCCTAATATAATAACGACTATCAGCACCTCAATAAGCGTAAAACCTCTTTTTCTTCTTTTCATTATATGCTCCCCTTATTTTAAATCCTTAATAGAAATTATACTAGCTTAATAAACCTGTGTCAAGCCATAAAAGATAACATTGCCTGTTAAATTATATGCTTTAACCGGATTTATTTAATCGCGTCTAACAAGTTGAATATAGGAAGAAACATGGCTATTACAAGCACGCCTACTACAATGCCGATTACGACTATAAGCACAGGCTCAAACATCGTAGTAAGGCGGGTTATTGTAGCGTCAACCCTCTCTTCGTAAAAGTTCGCGGCATTGTTAAGCATATTGGCAAGTTCGCCCGATTCCTCGCCAACAGCCACCATGTGGCCTACCATATCAGGAAATACATCTGCTTTTATAAGCGGCTCTGACATCGACTTTCCTTCGCGTACGCTCTCTTTCACATTCTGAAGCATCTCTACAACAACGGCATTGTTGGATGTGTCTGTCACTATATCCAGCGCCTGGAGTATGGGAGTGCCGCTTTTTATAAGCATGCTAAGCCCGGAAGTGAACCTTACCGCGACCACCTGCCTTATAATGTCACCAACAACGGCTATATTGAGCAGCATGCCGTCAATGCGCTTCTTGCCTTTATGGGTCCTGTTGTAATAACGTATTCCGGAAATTAAAGCTATAATTATAAACGCTAATATAAGCAGGTATTCTTTAATAGTTAAACAAACCGAAAATACCATGTTGGTAAAAACCGGCAGTTCGGCGCCAAAACCATGGTATATATCCGCGAACATCGGGATTATCTTTATAATAAACACCAGGACTGCCGAAATGGCAACAATAACAACTATTATAGGATATACAAGCGCTGTCTTTATTTTTCGCTGTAAAGACGATGATGATTCAAGATAGGCAACAAGCTGTTCCAGCGCAAAGGGCAGCTGGCCTGTAGCTTCACCGGTCTTTACTATGTTTATCCAGAGGTTAGAAAATATGCCGGGGTACTTCTCCATGGCGGCCTTTAAGCTGCTTCCTGAGGCTATATCTCTCTTTATCTGTTCTACAGCGTCAAAAAGCCTTTTACTGCGAACCTGGTGGCTTATTATCTCAAGGCTTCTAAAGAGCGTTATGCCTGCGCTGAGAAGAACCTGCAGCTGCTTTGCCAGCATCACAAGGTCATCAAGGCTGACCTTAAGATGCATTTTCTGTTTTTTTAATGTCTTTATCGCGGACTCATCTTTATTGCCGGCCTTTTTAAAACTTAAGACAGTAAGCCCCTGGGATTGCAGTACATGGATAACTTCATCCTCATTATGCGCTCTTGCAAACCCCTCCTTTGGTTTGCCCCTTTTATCCCTTGCTATATATTTATATACTGGCATTGGCTACCTTTTCTTCTTTTGAAATTATCCTACTCGAACGCGGAGCTCATTACCTCTTCTATGCTTGTTATGCCTTCAACTACTTTCTCAAGCCCGTCTTCGACCAAAGTCCTCATTCCGTTTTTTCTGGCGGCATCTTTTATCTGCGTCATATCCGCGTGCTTAGCCACAAGCTGCCTTAGCTCCTGGTTGACCATCAGAAGCTCATGTATGGCGATTCTTCCTTTATACCCCGTATTCCTGCAGAATTCGCAGCCGTTTGCCTCGAATATATCCCGCTTTGATATATTGTAATGCTTTGCCATATCCTCAGGCATCTTTGACTGCCTCTTGCATTTAGGGCATAATCTCCTTACAAGGCGCTGAGCCATAACCAGCAAAAGGCTTGAGGCAGCCAGATAAGGCTCAATACCTATATCTATAAGCCTTGTAACAGCAGACGGCGCGTCATTGGTATGCAGGGTGCTTAATACCAGATGGCCTGTAAGCGAGGATCTTATGCATATCTCCGCGGTTTCTAAATCCCTTACCTCTCCTACCATTATTATATCCGGGTCCTGCCTTAGAAAAGACTGCAGGCCTTTCGCGAACGTAAGGCCTATCGCGGGTTTTACCTGGGTCTGGTTTAAACCGCTTATCTGATATTCCACAGGGTCTTCTATTGTAAGAATATTCTTTTTAGGCGTCATTATATGGCTTAAGGCGGAATAAAGTGTTGTCGACTTTCCGCTGCCCGTGGGGCCTGTTATGAATATAAGCCCGTATGGCTTGTTTATGCACTGCTTAAATAACTTAAAGTCTGCCTCTGAAAAACCGAGCTTCTCAAGTTCAAATGACATCGCCTCTTTATCTAAAATTCTTATTACAGCCTTTTCCCCGAATATTGTCGGTACAACAGAGACCCTGAGGTCTATCATCCTGTCTTCTACCTTTACTGTAAAACCTCCGTCCTGCGGAAGGCGTTTTTCCGATATATCCATCTTTGATAATATCTTCAGCCTGGATATGAGGGCCGGCAGGTGATGCTGTGATGGAGGCGCTATCCTGTGCAATACACCGTCTATTCTAAAACGAACATTTATCTTATCTCTGAAGGGTTCTATATGTATGTCACTGGCTCTCTCCTTGACTGCCTGAATAAGCAGAAGGTTTACAAGTTTAATAACGGGCGCCTCTTCCGCTTTAGAGACCACATCCTCAAGGCTGTCTTTGCTCTCTTCCGACTTGATAAGGTCAATGCCGTCCTCTATGTCGTAAGAATCTTTAACAGCCTCCTGCAGGAGGTCCTTTGAGCCGTAGAATTTGGATATAGCCTCCCTTATATCACCTTTTGTAGCCATGACGGGATTTATATCGCAGTTTGTTATCTTCTTTAGATTATCTATTACCAGGAGGTCGAGCGGATTGGCAAGCGCCACTGTAAGGGATTTAAGGTGCTTTGAAAGAGGCATGACCAGCTGGCTCCTTGCAAAAAGGTGCGGAACTAATTTATCCAGATTATCGTTTTTCGAAGGAGTCAAGGAGCCGTCTTTTATTGAGACAAAAGGTATATCGAGCTGCTTGGCAAGGATATTAGCGAAATCATACTCTTTTATAAAGCCCCTTTCTACTATAATATCACCTATTGCCCTGCCGCTTAATTTCTGGAACCTTAAGGCCTCATCAAGCTGGGCCTGTGTTATCAGGCCCTCTTTTATGAGAATCTCTCCTATCCTTAGTTTTGATTTCCGCATAATATAATTCAATGGTGTCATTGCGAGGCTGAACGAACTGAGGCCGAAACAATCTCTGTATTTTGAGATTACTTCGTCGGAAGATTAGCAAAAATGAATCCTCCTCGTAATGACAAT
>CAZBMI010000088.1:0-5718 GCA_964492885.1 uncultured Planctomycetia bacterium
TAATTAATGTATACTTATTAAAACTATTTAAAAATATTATTTTAAGCTAAAAATATGTTAAAAAATATATCAATATATAAGGCAAAAGATATGTATATGAAAAGGCTATTAAGTATTATAGTGTTTACATGTATGCTGTCAACTTCTGTGTCAAGCGCCCAGCCGGTTACAGACATAAAGAACATGGTCTCTGAAGTAAACGGTACTATAAAAGAGAGTTATTTCGCCGGCGCAAACAGCGGCATTATAGTCCATATACAGGACTTGCATTGTAATTATGACGCTCAGATATCAATATACAAAATTATAGATGAGCTTGTCGATAAGTATCATCTTGACTTTGTTTCCATAGAAGGCTGTGTAGGCGAGCTTGAGACAGCGCCTTACTCTAAGCGCCCTAATGACGAGATAAAAGAGTTTGTTACAGATTATTTTGTAAGGACAGGCCAGCTTGACGGGGCAGGGCTTGCCCACATGATGAGGCACAGCGGTTTTAAATTCTGGGGCGCTGATGATGCAAAGCTGCACGAGAAGAATGTCAAGGCATACAAGGCGTCACTTGAGGGCCGGGCTGACAACGAAAGATATTATAATAATATAAGAGGCATACTCGAGAGAATAAAGCAGAAGGCATACCCCAAGAGCTTACTTGAGCTTGACAGGAATATCCGCGCTTATAAGCAAGAGAGTATGGATTTTTCCGAATACTCCTCTTATTTAAACAATCTTATGCAGGAACAGGGTCTGCACGCTAAAGAATATCCCAATTTCATAAAACTTGTTGATGTTCTTGGAAAGGAGAAGGAGATAGACTTTATAGGAGTTGATACCCAGCGCTCAGAATATATAGATTTTTTAAGTGACAAACTTGACGAAAAAGACCTTTCCGAGCTTCTTGATAAGAGCCTGTTTTTCAAGACAAAAAAGATAAGCGCGCTTGAGTTTTACAGCTTTCTTAAAAGCATATCGGAAAAAAATTCTGAATTAAGCATGAAAGAGAGTTACCCGGATTTATACAGATATATTGATTACATAAAATTATATTCGGAAATAGACAATACGGCACTTTTTGACGAGATAGACAAGATAGAAGAAACTGCTAAGGAGAAGTTATTTAAAAATGAGATTCAGCGTAAGATAGACAGGCTTTCAGGCACGCTGGATGTTTTAAGAGACCTCTTTTCCCTTAAGCTTACAAAGAAGACCCTGCAGTATTACAGGGATAACAAGAGAGAGTTCTCTCCCGCGTATGTTATTAATTTTTTATCAGATACCGCGAAAAGATATAATGTTGAATACAAGCTGGATCCGGCTTTCAGGAAAGTGGCGGAAAAGATGCCTGATATAGAAACATTTTATAAGATTGCCGAAGAGCGTGACAGCGTATTGGCGTATAACACGCTTAGCCAGATGAACAATAACAGGTCAGATATGGGTGTCCTTGTAACCGGAGGATTTCATACAGATGGTATAACCAGGCTTTTAAAAGACAAAAAGGTATCATATATAGTTGTCACCCCGAAGGTTGATAAGCTGTATCCTGACAATCCTTATAAATCGGTCCTTCTCGGTGAGGAGACTGAATTCGAGAGATTCATAAAGAAAGCAAAAGAGAATACAAAGATTTATAAACAGAATATTTCAAAAGGAGATAAAAAATGAAGAACGCTAAATTTGTCATAATGTTACAGGTGCTTTTCTTGATAGGCATATTTGCCTTCAGCGCCAGCGCCGTACACCAGCCTGCAGCCGTCCGGGTAAAACCCTCTGCTGTTACCAGCCTTGCTTTGAGGCAGGAAGGCTATGAAATGGCTTCAGCGGATAAGTATAAGGAATTTCAGAATCTGGATATTGCCATAGCCACAATGAAGGAAGACGCCAGGGCGGTTATAGCAAATAAAAGGCCTAATAATTCAAAAGAGATAATTATTAGTAACACGAATAATCCGGTATATATCGTATCTGTGCCAGACACCTTAGGCAAAGAGCAGTATATGTATGTAATTGGAAACATCGAAGATTCTGATGCGATATCATCTGTTTACAAAAAAGATGAAGGATTGTCTGAAGAGCTCGGAGTCTTTGTAAGCCCGCTTGAAAAGCAGGTTATTGACAGCATCAGCGCCGCAGCCAAAGACAAGCCCGCGTCTGCCGGCAAGATTGCGGATAAAGTTGAACGAGTTCTATCTGCTCCTTATGTTATTGAACAGTTAAAAGGATATTCAGGGAAGAACCCGGAGCTTCTGCAGGCCGCACTATATAATCCTCACCTCTTGCAGGAGGTATTAGGTTTGCTGGAAACTGATGCCGGTGCTTCTCAGGCGCTTTTAGGATTGGCTTACCTTTCTGACGCGGCAAGAGCCAATAATCAAGCGAATAATTATGATATGATAAAACAAACAATAGAAACCATAGAAAACAGGGCATTGCCCGCAGATATTAACACATTAACAACCTCTTTATCTGGAAAACTCGGGCAGAGTGGCATAGAGCCGCAGTTAGCTGCGGCACTGAATGCCATGGATAATGCGTTTGCAGATTGGAAGGCAAATGAGAATTCTCCTGAAGCAGCGGCTAAGCATGAAATATACAATAAAGCAATGGCTGATGTTATCAGCTTGAATAATATCTTAAACATGCAGTTGAATGATTTTCTGCCTGCAAAATCAGCCTCAGCCGGCAATATCGAAGATTTGCCGGCCATAATAAAAGCATTATCAGGGCCAGCAGATTCGATGGAGTACCAAAGAGCAAGATTTTTTGCCTTAGCAGAAATAGATACTGACGCTATAGTGCCACTGCTCCTTGAGCAGAGAAGGCAGGGCATATCTGACCCTAATCTGACCAAATTTATTGTTGATAACATAATATCTAATAACGAAGATTCGATAGCAAAGCTTAAATCGCAGCTTAACAATGTCAAGACCCGGCTTGAAAAATTACAGGATAGAATCCTTGATGCGAATATGGATTATCAGTATTCCGCAAACACAAAAAATTCTGCTGAAAAAACACTTAAAAAACTCAAGGAACTGGAGGCAGCCAAAGAAGAGGTTCAGGCAAGAGTCGATATACTTAATAAGGTGTTGAGAGAGTATAGTGCTTCAGCTGCAACAAAGGCCTCTTCCGGCGGCATTAAGAAGAGGATAGATGATATTATGAAAGCTCTTTCTAATGCCGGGGCTGAAGAATTTGCTGTTTCAGAGACTACCGAAGCGCTTAATAAAGAGGCTCTGCAGAATCAGATAGATGCTTACACCGATGCTGTGAGTAGCTTAAAGGGGATAAGAGCGCAATCTCCGGAAGCAGCGGCAGCTGTATCTGAATCACTCAGAAGAGCCGAGGCCTCACTTAATATAATGACTGATGTAAAGAATATTGCTGTAGAGAATGCTGTTCTCAAAGATGTAACAGGCGCTATAATAATAAGGGATGAAGATATACCTGCAAATCAAAAGATATTATTAGAAATGCTTGATAAGTCGAGCTATTACAATAAGGCGCTTGAGGAGAAACTTGGCTGCAAGATAAGGTTATTCAGCCAATATGACCCCAAAAAAGACGGTATCGGTAATGTTATAGCTATATCTACTATGCCATTAGATAACATATCAAAGCGCATAGATATAAAGGCTATAACACAGGATGCATATCTGCCATTGGAGCAGATAATAGTTCTTGCAAAGGGTCTTTTGACATATGATAAAGAAACCAAAGCTGTTCTTAACGGAACAATAGCACAGATATATAAATTTATAGCGAAAGCTCCTCTTGCGCCAAGGCTGCTTGAGACATTTTTAGCTAATTCAGTATTCGTACTCGATCTTCCGATACCGGCTGCTATAGATGAAGCGCATTATGAACAACTGCACAAGCAGGCTCTGGCAGCTTTAATAGCAGCATAAACTCAGAGTCAGGCATAGCGTTTTGCCAGGGGGACGGGCACTTAATTGGGCCCGTCCCTCATTTTTTTACCAAAACCCCCCCCTTTTTAATTTTATCAATTTAAAAGATTTACACGCCTTGGGGTAATTTTCGCAGGGACGTTCGCAACCCCCAGCGTGGATTGCTCACTCTGCTTTTCTGCTCATTCATACAGTTTGTATAGTGGAAAAACCCTGCCATTCACAAAAAAGAAAGCCCTGCTCTAAATTACCCAAAGCTGGTAGATTGTGTGAACATTCCTGCCCTAAATCACACCAAAGCATAGCACAATAAACATTTTTACAGTTATTAATCTATTGCATTCATGATACGGAAAATAGCCTCGCTGCAATTAAAGCAGGGCTTTTTTCTTTTGAGCGGGCAAGGTTCGCCTTTATTAACGTCAAGCGAGAGCGAAAAAGAAAATAGAGTAAAATTTCCACGCTGGGGAAATTTTACGTCCATGCGTAATTGCAGCGAGGGTATTTTCCGCGTTATGTTGTGCGATACGAATTCGGTTGACTTAAAAAGAAGGAGACCTTACAATATCTGCTATGAAAGAGTCTGCAGGCAGGGTCAGCCTTACATTTGATGACGGCCCTAACGGAGAGTATACGCTTCAAATACTGGATATCCTTGAAAAGCACGGTGTCAAGGTCGCGTTTTTCTTTCCTGCCAAAAATATAGAGCGCCTGCCGGAGATAGCAGTAAAGGCTAAAGAGCAGGGCCATGTAATAGGCAGCCATACCTATGACCACCCGCATTTAAACAATTTAAGCCTTAAGCAGGTCTTGTGGCAGATAGAGAGGACTGAGCAGGTATTTAAGGATGTTTTAGATATCAAGCCTGTTTATTTCAGGCCGCCTTATGGTGAGTACAGCAAGAGTATTGAAGATATAATATACAAAAAAGGCTATAAGCTTATCCTTTGGGATAGTGAGTGCTGCCCTGTTGACTGGAAAAGCCCTCCAATAGAAGATATAGTTGATATAGTTGTTAACAAGGCCGGTGACGGCTCGATAATACTTCTTCACGACGGAAGAAATACCAAAATAGGAGAGCCCCGGCAGAATACGGTAGACGCGCTTGCGAGGATAATACCGATTCTTTTTGAAAAAGGTTTTGAGATAGTATCGTTAGACAAATTATGCAAGGAAAAAGAGAGACAGTAATCCTTTTGTTTGTATCCGCGGTATTTTTACGCGCCGCAATACCCTTCTGTATCAAAAGCCATCAGGAACCCGGGCCTATCATATCAAAGAGTGCTTTAGATACAGAACGCGCGCAAGCCTCTATCATTCTAAAAAGGACCATAAACATTAACGCAGCAGACAGGTATACGCTTACAAAGCTTACCGGTATAGGCCCGAAGCTGGCTGACAGGATTATATCCTATCGTGAAAAGAATGAAGGCTTTGACTCCGCGCAGGAGCTTATGGATGTAAAAGGCATAGGCCCTGTCAAATACAATGCCTTAAAAGAGCATATAATAGTAAATGATTCAAAAGAGTAATCTTTTCAATAAAAGAGCGCTTGCGGTTATATTCCTGCTGTTCGCCTCAGGCATAGTCTTTGCCGAACATGCCAGGATAAGGTTTGATTTTCTTGTTATCCCCGCCTTAATATCTTTTATACTTGCCTTGCTTATCAGGAAGAAAGACAGCCGGCTTAGATTATATGTTATAGGTATTCTTATATTTTTATCAGGCATCGCGGTTTATCTAAATGCCGATACATTACCTAAAAACCACATATCGTATCTGTTAAAAGATTCCAATAAGCAGTATTATATAC
>CAZBMI010000089.1:0-5615 GCA_964492885.1 uncultured Planctomycetia bacterium
TTTCGCGGGAATGACAACATCTGATTTTATGACTCTGTTCTTATTGGTGAATACTCTGATACGGTTCCGTCATCATTTAATATCTTATCCACATCCGATATGTCTATGCCCTGCTCTTCGATAATATCACCTGTCTCAACCTCGTACCAAAGCATGCCGTCATCCTCTTCTGTTATAGCGCCCTCAATGACCTCGCCATCTAATGTATAAATAGTCTCTCCGAATACTGTGCCTGCGCAGATAAGGCTTTGCGCGGCAAACAGGACAAACAATAAAATAACAAGGGCTTTAATGGTTATCGTGTCTGTCTTCATTTTTAATCTACCTCCATTATAATTATACATTATATCCATATATCTGCCAATCCGCAAAACTACCCTATTTGCCTGCGCAAACTACAGGGGTCAGGTCTTGAACATTTGACTTAATTTGGTTAAATGTTCAAGACCTGACCCCTTAGCAATTCGCATCACCTCCCTGTAACAGCCCTGCTTCTTCTTTATCTCCTCTTCCGCGCGTTTATACTGCTTCGAGATATAGGAATACGATACCCCGCCCATAAACCTGCCTATATCTTTTAAATTGTTTCCGCATAACCTCAATAAATATACCAGGGCTCTTCTCTTTTTGGAGAAACTCCTCTCCTTTACCGCTTTTAAAGCCTTCTTTTCCCGGGAGAGTATCTTGTCTGTAATCTTTTTATAGTCTGTATCGTCCCGCGTTTTATATTCTGTAAATCCTGTCAACTCCTGTTTGTCACCGGCTTTTTCCTTAAGCAGATCTTTTACGTTCTGTTTAAACTTATCCGCGCCAAGTACCGAAGGCCATTTTTCGCTGTCAAGGACACTTGTTAAACTCTTGGGCATCTCTTTTTTCACGAATATATCCAAGGCCCTTGCCGCCTCTTTCCTGGTCTTGCCAAACCTTACGAGGACATCTTCTGTTCTTAACCATTTATATTCAGGGGCTTCCGCAAGATACTGCTTATGGCTGTCCCATCTGTATTGGCCTATTTTATTATCCAACCCTGCCTTGTAAGCATTCCTGTGGATATACCTTACCAGTTCTAAGAGATATGCGTCTTCGTCAACCAATATTGACTTGTATCTTCCCCTGAATATACTGCCGTCAACATTGTGCCTCTTGTTGTATTTTTGGGTATAAACTCCGTTTAGGTGCTTCATGCCTTTTGACAGATTAGCCTGCGGGGTATGTATAAGCAGGTGATAGTGGTTAGGAAGCAGGCTGTAGGCGTGTATCTCGATATTACATAAACGGCTTGCCTGCTCCAAAACCCGCATAAATATCCTGTAATCATTCTCATCCCTGAATATGGCTTCTTTATGCCTTCCGCGGTTTAATACATGGTGCCATGCTCCGGGATAATCTATTCTTAATGGCCTTGTCATAATTTTGCTTTACTTAAAACATATGTATAATAAAACCCCTTCATAGAAAAATTTAGAATCATTCCACCGGGCTTACCTCTATGTTCACCTTTATCTGGACAGCTACTACAAATACTTCCTCAGGGCTGTTCTTTTTGTTTTTTATATCCACTATTGCCTGGAAGTTCTTACCTTTATAAGCATCATTATCAGGTACAGTTAAAAACAGCTCGACCTCTTTTGTGCCGTTTGCCGGTATGAGGACTTCTTTCTCCTCAGGCTTAAGCCATGAGCAGTCAGGAATATCATTATACCCGCTTTTTATAACTGCGCCTGTTTCTGAGACAGGTATTATATTTATCTCATAAGCATAGGCAATAGGAGACTTATTCTGTATCACAAGCTTCATCTTCTCCCGCGATAACTCTGAAACAGCTATTGTCTCTCCAGCAGGAACATCCTTTAGATTTATCTCAGTGGGGTCCACCTCCATGCCAAGCGCATAGGCATTTAAGGTAAGCTGGGGGCTTACTGCTATAGTTGAGATGATACATAATACTAAAATAATATTAAAGACTCTTCTGGCCATCATTTTATACTCCCTTCTTTTTTTGCTTCTAATTACACTATGCCTTATATATAATAATATAATAGAAAAGGGAAGAGTTGCAAGAGAAATTGCGGAATTTGTTAAAAAAGTATCCAAAGCAACCAGGGGGCAGACCTTATGCGTGCAACTTAAGGAATTATTGTTTTCCTTACCTCATCTCCAAAATATTCTTTTATCTTGTCCCATGAGACCGTATTTAACATCCGCGGCATTTCATCAGGCTCTGCATCGTCAAAATAAACAAGGCTCTTTATGATGTGCATTTTTGAGGTATTTAAATTTTCATATTTTTTATCATAAATATCCAATAATTGTTTCAAGCTATAGCCGGATTGGCATATAAAGAATAAATCGATAAAATCTCTCTTAGCACCCCTTGCTGCTATAGCATCTATTTTCATCGCGGCTATGTCTCTTATATCAGCCATATTTAATGACAGATATTGCACGGACGGAAAAGATAACGGGTACTTATATATAAATAGGCTGAATTTTACGCCCTCGAATTGCCCCAGAACAGTCCCCTTATCGGCAGAATCTTCATTGAATGAACCTATTTTTTCAAGCGCGCCGGAGAATTCTTTAGGGTTAAATTCTACAGGTGTAAAAAAATCAAAATCCACGGAAATCCGATGGCCTATCTGAAGAGCAAGCGCGGTACCGCCGGCTAAATAGGCATCTTTCAAGATACCTGAACGCCCTAATACGGCCAGGCTGTCTCGTGCTCCTTTGACAAGCGCCTCTTCAAACATTTTACATCCTCCTTTTTAACATCAACTATAACTGACCAAAAATTCGCGCTTTTAAGAGAAAGCCCCCTATAGCGGTACAATATATTCTTTATATCCAAAACCGTAAAATGCTTCCACATCCATTTAATAGACTCTTCATTGCCATATTCGAGAAGCCGCTTAAGGACATACACCTTTCGGTCATCGAAATTAATCTTTTCGAATTCCGCATCCCAAAAATATTTTTTTAAAAACAAAGGCAGCTTCATAGTAATAATTAACAGGGTCCGGGTTTTAATATTCCTCGTCTATCTCGACTATCTTGTGCCTTATGGCGTATTTGATGAGGTCGCTTGTCTTGTGAAGGTTTAGTTTTTTAAGGAGTGTGTTTTTGTAGTTTTCAACAGTCCTTCTGCTTATATAAAGAGTGGTAGCTATCTCCTTGGCTGTCTTTCCTTCCGCGACCAGGCGTAGTATCTCCTGCTCGCGCGCTGTAAGCAAAAGCTGTTTAGGCTTTTTTTCCTGAGGTTTGGCAATAGCCTTTTCCAAAAGGTAAGAAGATATAGATGAGGTAAGGTATATGCCGTTTGAGGCTACTTTAGCAAGCGCTGGCAGAAGCTCTTCTCCCGCGTTCTCCTTATGAAGATACCCTTTCGCGCCTGCCTGAAGGGCCTTGATTGTATAAGCATGCGCTTTGTGAACGCTTATAACCAGCACCTTTGTCTTCGGAGAGATAAGGCATACCTGTTCTATGGCGTCAAGGCCGCTTAATTTAGGCATGGTAATATCCAGAAGCAGAATATCAGGCTTGTGCTTCTTTAGCTTCTCCAGGGCCTCTTCACCGTCTTTTGCCTCTGCAATTACTTTATATAATAAAGGCTGGCTGTTTACAATGTTCTTTATGCCCGAACGTATAATATCGTGGTCATCTGCGATGATAATCGATAAAGCCATTTTTTTGTCCAATCTTCCAAGGGGGCAGGTCTTGAACATTTGACCTAATTTGGTTAAATGTTCAAGACCTGACCCCTTGGGTTTGTCAAGTTCAAGACCTGACCCCCTGGAGCGGGAGCACGAGCCTCAAGGTAGTTCCTTTTCCGGGGGCTGTGTCTATATTTAATTCGCCGTCTAAAAGCGTTACTCTTTCGCGCAAACCCGCAAGGCCGAGTTTAAGCTTATCTTCTTCCCTGCGCCTGAAAGGCTTAGTAAATGTTCCGTAGTTGAATCCTACTCCGTCATCGGCGATAGTAAGAAAGACCGCGTCAGGTTTCTTCTCAAGCATGATTTTAACTCTTTTGGCATTGGCGTATTTTACAATATTAGTCAGGCCCTCCTGAACAGCCCTGTAAAGTATAAGCGAGTATTCATCAGAGAGCTCTAAAGGGCTTTCAGGCTTTTTGTATGAAAAGTTTATGGGCGCCATTTGCTTATACTGAAAAATAAGGTCTTCTATAGTTTCAATAAGGCCTACGCCTTCTAAGGCCGGCGGCCTTAAGAGCTCTGCTATGTTATGGCTCTTTCCCACAAGGCCTGAAAGTATATCTTTGACTTGAGATATGTTCTTCGCGGCCTCAGTGGTTTTCTCCCTGACATTCTTGTCTATAAGGTCAATATAAATCTTCAACGCGCTTAAGTCCTGGCCCATCTGGTTATGCACCTGGAAAGACAGGTTCTGGCGCTCTTCTTCCTCAAGCCTTATCATCCTGTGCACAAGCTGTTTACGGTTTTCTCTTTCTGTTTTACGGTTGCGGTATATAAGATACGCTGTCTCTCCTCCGACAAGAAGCCCCGCCAAAAGCGACCAGAAGAGAATAGACACAGCGTGTCTTTTTGCCGATTCTGCCATAAGCAGTTGTTCTTCGACGCTCTCCAAATTGGCCTTTTGCAGGTTCATCTCGATAAAATCATCAATCCTGTAAAGCTTGTCCTCAAAAGTCATGACAAGGCTGTTTATAGACTGCTCAAGCCTGTTTCTTTTCGCGGAATCCTTAAGGGTGTCAAGCCGGTCAGTAAGATTGATAATATTATCGCCGATATCGCGCAGTTCCTTTTGTAATTTGACAATTGCCCCTACCCACTTTTTTTCGGATTCGGTCTGCGCGAAAGATTCATAATCAGCAAGCTGCTGGTCAAAAGCTGCCTGCGCAGAATTTATAACCTGCTTATCAGCTCCTTCCCTGGCAGCCTCAAGATACCTCGCGCTGTGCCAGTATACATAATTTCTCACTCCCCTCGCGAACAGACTATTGTTAATCCTCATCTCAAGAGCGGCCTTCTGCATCGGAAAATAGTATTTTCCAAAATCATCAACTGTCTTGCTTAATGACTGAATCTGGGAAATCCCCACAGCGCCTATCGCCACTATAAGGAACAGAAGCGCACCAAAACCTGCTGCTAATTTCCAGTCTGATGAGAGTCTTTTCATTCTATCTTCATAGCCTACTTTTGTCATTCTGAGCCAGCCACAGGGTGGCGAAGAATCTAAGCATTGAAATTCTTCAGTGAAACTGCCTTGAGCCTGTCCTAAGGTTCAGAGTGGCATAGTTTTCACTTGTGCTCTTGCGCGATTATCTCTTGTGCGCTAATTTGAATTAAGTATTGCCTGCCCCGTAGCAAATTTTACATTTGGTTTGGAGTGTCCCTTTTTTAGTCGATGTACCTGGGCGTGTATTTTAACTCTCTTTGGGCATCCTTTATCCAGGTAACTACCTGCTCGGTATCTTTTGCCTCAGGCGCAAGCCTTAAGTACTCCCTGTAGTGAAAAATAGCCTTTTTGGGTTCGTGTAACTGCTCATCGTATATAACGCCTATATTATAATTCGCGTCCGCGTCATAAGGATTTATCTTTAGGGCCTTTTCGTATTCTGCCGCAGCTTCCTCGAACTG